>CAYNUJ010000058.1:0-17101 GCA_964400095.1 uncultured Melioribacteraceae bacterium | reverse complement strand
GAACCGCGCTTCGGAATAAGAAAAGTTGGATACGTATCGTTCGGAGATTTAACGGGAATAATAGCGTTCGCGTTTGTTTATTCGTCGTTTAAAGGAATAAATTTTTTCAAGGTTTCCGACGCTTACGCGGCTGGAATGTTCCTCGCTTATTCTATTGGAAGAATTGGATGCTTAACATACGGATGCTGCTACGGAAGGGAATGTGAAAGCTCCGGAATTTTGTACCGCGACGCCAATTCAAAAGTAGTTCGGGAAAAAGGGACGCAGAAAAATTACCGCTATCCGTCGCAAATCTATTCTTCAATTCACGGATTTTTATTATTTATTTTTTTGAACCTTTTCATGAATCTAAACTTGCCCGCGGGAATGACAACCGCGATGGGTTTAATACTTTATGCGGTCGGACGGACATATATTGAGTTTTACAGAGATAGAAAAAGGATTGTGAAAAACGTCCTCACCGAAGGGCATATCGGATGCGCGGTTATCTTTTTATCGGGAACGCTGATTTTATTTTTAATCGATCCGAACGCCGGAACGTCGTCCGACAGAATGTGGAATTGGGAAATATTATCGCGCTCGTTAAGCATATTTCCCATTCAAATAGCGCTTGCTTTTATCGTCTTTATCGCTGCAAGTTTTCATTGGAAAAAAGTCGGAACTTGGTAATTAGTCGTTTTATTATTTGTTCTATTCGAAGCGAAAGGAATTACAGATTACAGATGAAAGAAAAAACAAATAATATTGATCGCTCGCGCTTTGCGGATGAGGAAACGCTATCGGCAATAGCGAAGGAGTTTGGAACGCCCGTGTATATTGTGAATCCGTCAATTCTGGAAGACGAGTTCCGCAGGATTTCCGGCTGCTTTTCGGAAAGAGGAATAGATTTAAAAATCTTCTATTCCGTCAAGACCAATCCCCTGCCCGTAGCGCTGAAAAGGATTTTCGATTTAGGCGGCGGCGTAGAAATTGTAAACGACTATGAACTTCAGCTCGTTGATAAATTCGGATTTCCTCCGGAAAGAATAATCGTAAACGGCGGCGCAAAGAGCGAAAAGCTGTTTAGAGATTCAATCGCTAAAGGCTTCGCGCTGATTTGTTTGGAAAACATCGACGAAGTAAAATCCGTTGACAATATTGCCCGGCGACTCGGCGTCCGTCGTAATGTTTCGCTCCGTATCAAACCGAAATTAAGACGCAATCCTTTCGACTTTACCCTGCTCGCTTCTTCCGGCGGCTATTCGGGATTCGCCGATCCAAACGAACTCGCATCCGCGCTGACTTTTATTAAAAATAGCGAATTCTTGAAATTGAAAGGATTCAACTTCCATCTCGGTACAAATATTAAATCCGCCGCGCCATTTAAAAATGCAATTTCGCAAATTCTGAAAATTTACAAAATGGCTTGGGAAAAAGGGCACGAACCGGAAATAATAGATATCGGCGGCGGATTCGGATTTAATTCTATTCATACAATTAATCTTCTCGAAGCGTTTAAAATATACGGACTGCGAAAGAAACCGAAAAGTAATTCACATACCTCTCAGGGCATTATACCCGCCGTCGCCGAGCATTTATCGAATGAAATTCAGAAGTTAAAATTGAATCGAACTATAAAGGAACCTGCAATCTTTATCGAACCCGGGCGGGCGCTGACGGCTGCGTGTCAAGCGCTTCTATTGGAAGTTACCGACGCACAGCCCGGAAAGCCCGGCAGAGTTCACTGCAACGGCGGAGCTATGAGCCTGTCGCCTCTGCTGCTGGCGGAGATTCACGACGTAACGAATTTATCCGCCAGCAATAAAAACGCTTACGGCGATTATGATATTATGGGGAACCTGCCCACGCCATTGGACGTAGTTGCGACGGGAAAAAGAATTTTGAAGATTTCCAAGGGAGATATATTAGCCGTTTGGGATACCGGCGCGTATTTCGCTTCGCTGGGAAATAATTTTGCTGGTCCCCGTCCGGCAGTGGTTTTGCTCGATGATAATAAAATAAAATTGATTAAACGAAGGGAAACGGTTGAAGATATTTTAGGCGGAGACTATTGAATTGAATTCCGGCGATAGAAAAACAGATATCGGCGCCGAATTGGAGCGCGTCAGTTTGAACAAAGTCGAATTGAAATATTTATCCGTTCGGCAAAAGATAAAATTCGCGGCAAAACTGCGCAATTTAATTGTTGAAAGAGAAGACGAGATTGCCGCATGCATTACGGAAGATACGCGAAAACCGGTAATCGAAGCTTTAATGCAGGAAGTAACCGCTACGTTAGGAATGCTGAAGTATTTCGAGAAGAATTTCACCGGATGGCTGTCGCATAAGAAATTCAGATATTTCAGACCTGGGTTTTGGACAAAACAGAATAGAATTATTTTGGAACCGCTCGGCGTCGCGGCTGTAATCGGTCCTTCAAATTTCCCCTTTTCGATCCCGGTAATGCAGTCTCTATTCGCATTCCTCTGCGGAAATATAGTTATTCTCAAACCGTCGGAAAAAACCGTGAAGACTAATAAAGCGATCAAAACTCTTTTTGAAGACGCGGGCATTTCGCCCCGCTATTTATCTGTGATTGAAGGAGAATCCGACGCGGCGGAAAAGATTATTCAATCGCCGTATGTTAATAAGATAATTTTTACCGGAAATTATGAAAACGGAAGTAAAGTCGCTCAATTAGCGGGTAAATTTTTCAAACCGGTAATATTGGAACTCGGAGGTTCCGGCGCCGCGCTGGTTTGCGAGAATTCTGATTTGGAATCGGCGGCAAAAGCTATTGCATGGAGCGCTTTCTATTCCAACGCCGATTCCTGCATCGGAACAAAGCGGGTATTCGTTGAAAATAACGCGGCTGAAAAATTTAGAGATTTGCTCAAACGTGAAATTGAAAAAATAAATACCGGCAATCCCATGGATAAACAAACCGACGCCGCCGCTTTGAAAAACTCATTAGAGATTATCAATTTGGAAATCGAAGACGCGATTGCGGAAATAAACAATTCCAGGTACGGACTAAGCGCTTCGGTATGGAACAGGGACTCCCGCGAAGCAAAAAAAATAGCGGCAAAAATTGATGCCGGGATGATATGGATAAACGACGTAAGCGCCGGTATTCCGGGTTTTCCCTGGGGCGGAAGGAAACAAAGCGGCTGGGGCAGAATGTTCTCCAGAGAAGGCGTTTACGAATTGACAAATACGAAAGCAATCAGCTCCGAAAATATGAAATTTGCCGCCGGTAAAATTTGGCATTTCCCCTATTCGGGATCAAAATACAATTTAACTCATGCCGCAAACCGTTTCGCGTTCGGACAAAAAAACTTTAAAACAATTTTCCAATTTTTGAAAGCCGTGCTAATTCATTATTCGAAAAGGAAATAGAAATATTCTACTTTTTCGCTTTAATCGGAACTATCCACTTTCCATCGAACGGATTCGAATAATCGATTCCCGCAGCGATAAAAACCTCTGCCGGAATTCCGATATCGCCCAAAAATATTTTTCCGCATTTGGATTCGCTCAATCCGGTTTTCGGATAAGCGAGGGTCAATGTAAAATCCGCGTAAATATAACTTCCGTAATCTTCTCCGGTTGTGGAATTAATCCCGGTGGGAATGTCGAGTGAAATAATTTCCGCGCCCGAAGAATTAGCGAATTCAATCGCGCTCCGGTAATTTCCTTTCGGCATTGATTGTAAGCCGTAGCCGATCATCGCATCCAATATGATATCCGCGGTTATATTTTTTAATCCGTCGGGTTGTACAATTCCCCCTTTGGTTCTGCGGTAAATATTCAGTTGACTGAGGGGAACGCCTTTCAGCCCGGGTTCGTCAATTAAACAAAGAGACACATTCGCTCCTCTGTTCGCGAGATGCCTCGCAGCGCATATTCCCCCGCCGCCGTTGCCGCCCTTTCCGGCAAGAATTAATATTTTGCTTTCTTGCCAATCTCCGCCGAGAATATTCAATGTTAATTCGGCTAAATTCCTTCCGGCGTTTTCCATCATTTGAGATAAATTCGGCGAGCTATTTTCCACTGCAATTCTGTCGGTTTCCCGCATCGCTTCCGTGGAAATCGCTTCCATTTTTAAACCGCTTTCAGTCTCAAAATATTTAATCATAATTCATCCGATATTTATTTGTTTAAAATAATAAACTTATCCCCTGCAAACAACGATGTATTGAACGCTTTTCCTCCTTTTGCCGATTATTGAGCAATCTTGCATTTACGGCGGGAACGATAAAGATTTTGATTATACCTTCAATTTTACTTACTTGCGGGGTTCAATTTGGAGAAATAATGAAACAATTAAGAAACATAGCGATAATCGCTCATGTAGATCACGGTAAGACAACTCTCGTAGATCAGATGTTAAAACAGTGTCAAGTTTTCAGAAAAAATCAAGTTGTGCAGGAAAGGTTTTTAGATTCCAACGACTTAGAACGGGAACGCGGCATAACTATTTTATCGAAAAATATTAGTATTCCTTTTAAAGATTATAAAATTAATTTGATAGATACGCCCGGTCACGCCGATTTTGGCGGCGAAGTTGAGCGGGTTCTTAAAATGGCTGACGGCGTTTTGCTGCTGGTTGATTCTTTCGAGGGACCGATGCCCCAAACAAGGTTCGTTCTTGAAAAAGCCCTGCAAATAAATCTAAAACCGATTGTCGTAATTAATAAAATCGACCGACCCGATAATCGTCCCGAGGAAGCGCTGGACGAAGTATATGACCTGTTTATCGATCTCGGCGCCAACGAAGAACAGCTTGATTTCCCCTACATTTACGCCAGCGGACGAAACGGCTGGGCGGTAAAAGAATTGGACGATGAGAGAACTGATTTAACTCCCCTTCTCGATTCCATAATTGAGAACATCCCCGCTCCTCCAATTCAAGACGGACCTGTACAGATTCAAGTTACTTCCATTGATTACAATGATTATGTGGGCAGAATAGGAATCGGGAGAGTTTTCAGAGGAAAATTAAAAAAGACGGCGAAACTCAGCTTAATTAAAAGAGCCGGAGATATAATTGCCGCAGAACCGAAACAGTTGTTTATTTTCGACGGATTAGCCCGGGTAGAGGTTGAAGAAGCAAACTGCGGGGATATCTGCGCCATAGTTGGAATTAACGAAATTGATATCGGCGATACAATTGCCGACGCCGAAAACCCCGAACCTCTGCCGATTATCGCAATTGACGAACCGACAATAAGTATGACGTTTACGGTAAACAATTCTCCTTATTACGGAAGGGAAGGTAAATATGTGACTTCGAGACAATTAAGAGACCGTCTATTTAAAGAACTTGAAAAGAATGTGGCGATGAGAATAGCCGAAACAAATTCACCGGATTCTTATAAAGTTTCCGGCAGAGGTATTTTGCATCTTTCCATATTAATAGAAAATATGCGCCGCGAAGGATACGAACTTCAGATAAGGGAACCGAAAGTAATTTATAAAGCAATTGACGGTAAAAAAGCCGAACCGATTGAAATTCTTGTAGTTGACGTTCCGACCGAAACCGCGGGAAAGGTAATTGAATTAGTCGGACAGCGAAAAGGCGAACTGGTTAAAATGGAATCGAAAGGTTCTCTAAATAAACTCGAATTTCATATTCCTGCCAGGGGAATAATGGGTTTGCGAACTAAAATTTTAACGGCTACTTCCGGAGAAGGAATAATGCATCACCGTTTCTATCAGTACGAATATTTCAAAGGATCAATCGGAAAAAATAGAAGCGGAGCGCTGATTTCTATGGGAGAAGGCGTTTCCACCGCTTACGCGATAGATTCTCTGCAAGATAGAGGCAAATTTTTTATCGAACCCGGCGAATCTGTTTACACCGGACAAATTGTAGGCGAGCACAACAAAGATATTGATATCGAAGTAAACGTACAGAGAGGAAAAAAACTCACTAATATGCGAGCCTCCGGCGCCGATAAAGCGGCGAAAATTGCGCCTGCGATAAAATTTTCACTCGAAGAAGCTCTTGAATATATTCAAGACGACGAAATGGTTGAAGTTACTCCCAAATCCATTCGTATGCGCAAACTCTATCTTAACGCGCATGACAGAAAGAGATTCAGCTTGGGTAAAAAAGTCTAATCTTTAAATAATTTTTTTTCAACGAAGTCGAATAAAAGCTGAGCTAAAATCGCCATTGCGGCGGCGGGAATTGCGCCTTCCAAAATAAGAGGAATATTATCCAGACGGATTCCCGTCAAAATAGGCTGACCGTAACCTCCGGCTCCTATTAACGCGCCGAGAGTAGCCGTTCCGATATTGATTACGGTGGAAGTTTTAATCCCCGCCAAAATAGACGGCGCGGCAAGAGGAAATTCTATTTTTGTCAAAATGCTTCTCCGGCTCAAACCAAGCGCTTCCGCGGATTCCCGAATTTCATCGGCAATTTCTTTAAAACCCAAATATGTGTTTCGAACGATAGGCAGAAGGCTGTAGAGAAACAGCGCAATTATCGCCGGAACAGCCCCGATACCGAAAAAAGGAATCATAAAAACCAGCAGCGCCAGCGAGGGAATAGTTTGAATAATTCCGCTCATTCCAAGAATAAGCTCGCCCGCTTTGGGATAGTAGAACGATAATATACCCAGCGGAATTGAAATGAATATTGCCGCCAGCATTGAAATTAGTACGAGCGAAAGATGATCCGAAGTGTTAGTCAGCAGTCTTTCGGCAAATCCTTCTTCATGACTTTTCATATCAATACCGAATTTATTTTTGAGGAAATGGATTGCGGCGGACGTTTCACTCATTCCGTCAATTTTCACATTTTTATTTAACGCGGTTATCTCTCCGGCGCTGATTTTGCCTTCCAAATTTCCCAATGCTCCGTACACGCGGGGGAACCTGCTTTTCAAATCCTCTCTGAAAAGAATAACCGCATCGTATCTTGTGAAATATTCTAAATCATCTTTCAAAACTTTTAGATTATAATAATCAATTTCCGCGTCGGTTGAATAAAGGTCTATTACATCAATGGAACCGCCTTCCAAACCCCGGTATGCTAAATCGTGGTCGATGCCCCTCGCATTTTTTTGCGGCAGCGAATATTTCTTTTTCAGACCTTTCCATCCGTCCGCTCTGTCCATAAATTCGTTAGTGAACCCGAATTTGAGTTCGGGATATTTACGCAAATCCGAGATCAACTCAATGTTCATCGTTTCCGCCGCCGCGCGTTTCATACCGAGAGCGTATGTATTGTTAAATCCGAGCGGGTGTGAAATAAGAATTTTGTTCCGCGCCAATAATAAATGGAGATTATTTTCCTCCGCATTTTCGCCGCTGAATATTTCTTTAATTATCGTTCCGGTGTACTCCGGATAGGCGTCTATTTCGCCTTTAACGAGAGCGTTCCAAAGAACCCTCGTTCCGCCGAGCTGCGCTTTATGCAATGAATTTACTCCTTCGTTTTCAGCAAGGGTTTTAATTATTTCACCGAGAATTACGGATTCGGTAAATTTTTTACTCCCGACAATAAAAGATTTTTCGGGAAGCCGTTTGCAGCCAAACATTAAGAAAATCAATATCACCGTCAGATATTTCATAAAAGATTTTTCCTCTGCGCCGCAATAAATTTTGAAGTAAACTTGTCCGCCGGAGAATCAATCAATTCTGTAATCGCGCCGATCTGAACGACTTTTCCCATGTTCATTAGTACAATTTCATCGGCAAAAAACGCGGCTTCGTTCAAATCGTGCGTTACCATAATTACCGTTTTATTTAATTCGTCAAAAATCTTCTTCAAATCGTTCTGCAGTTCAAACCGAATTAACGGATCGAGCGCTCCGAGCGGTTCGTCGAGTAAAAGAATTTCCGGGTTCATCATTAAAGCTCTCATCAGGCTAACCCGCTGCCGCTCTCCTCCGGATAACTGCGAAGGGAATTGTCCGGTTAACTGAAACGGAAATTTCGTTAATTCGCATAGATATTTAATTCTGGATTCGATAACGTCAAACGCTTTTCCGCACTCGCGCGCCATAATCGAAATATTATCGTATGCGTTTAGATGAGGAAATAAACCTCCTTCCTGAATCACATAACCGGTTTTTCTTCTAAAGTTAAGCAGCATATCTTCCGTAATAATATCGCCGTTATATTTTACTTCTCCGCTGTCGGCTTTAACTAAACCCGTGATAATTCTGATAAGCGTGGACTTCCCGCATCCGCTCGGACCAATCAGTATTACAGATGAATTTTCACGCACGGTTAAATTGACAGCATCGAGGGCAATTGAGCCGCCGAATGATTTTGATATATTTACTAATTCAATCAATTACCGGAGGTCCTCTCTAACGGGATGAAATACATCGACAACCATCGAGTCGGTAATACTTTTGCCTGAATGTATTTCATTAGGGGCAATAACAATTGCGTCTCCATCTTTCAATAATACTTTCCTCCCGTTAACCGTAAGCTCGAATTCTCCGCGGATAACTTTTGTGATTTGCTCGTGAGGATGTGAATGTTCCGGAAGATCCGCTCCCGCGTCAAAAGTCCATTCCGCAAATGTCATCGAATCTGAATGCACCAATTTCACTTTGCCTCCTTTCAGCAAATTCTTTCCGTTTAATTCTTTCTGCGGATAAAATTTCATCAAAGTCTCCTCTATTCGTTTAATAACTTTATAGATTAATTATTGATTAAAAGAAATTTTAAAATACAAAATATTTTGATTCTATTTTTAAGATTAAATTTGAAAATCGAGCGAGGTATTAATTCTCGCCGCGCGATGAATTCGGAAAAAAACAGAATATGTTAAAATACTCTAACTCGACGGAAGTTCTATTGCCTTATAATCGGGAAAATCAATTGATGGTTTTTTTGTTTGGCATAAAATTTTGAATTGACAATCTCGAAGAATCTGCTTAACTTAATATCAAAAAGGATAAATATGGCACAGCATATTACAAACAGCACTCGAATAAAATCTGCGGGTAATAAACCCAAGTTAATAGAAGAATACATAGGTTTAATTAATTCGGAAACCAATAGAATTTCCATTGCTCGTATGAAAAGTCCCAAAGGCTGGAGCGAACCCGGACAGACCCCCGAGTTTGACGAATATACAGTTGTTCTGAAAGGAACGCTTTACGTAAAAACAAAATATTCTAAATACGAAGTTGTTGAAGGGGAAGCGTTCATAGCCGATAAAGACGAATGGGTACAATACAGTACGCCCGACGAGGATACGGAATATATTTCCGTATGTACTCCGGCTTTTTCCAACGACACTGTAAATAGGGATGCGAAATAATTTTAATTTTATTATTTTAGTCTATCACTAACAAATTAATAATAAAACTTTCACACTACTTGCACCCGGCGAATGCCGGGTTTTTATTTTCAGGCGGTTATACCCTCGGACACTTCTTCGGGAGAATTGTGGTTTTTATTATCGCTCATTTCCTTAGTTTGCTCGAACATTACTGTAAACTTAGTACCCTTCCCCACTTCGCTTTTCCATGATAATTCGGCGCTATGAATTTCGCAGGCGTTTTTAACGAGAGCAAGTCCCAGTCCGTTTCCGTCGTGCTTGCGTGAATAGCCCGCGTCTTCCTGTTTGAATATATCAAACATCTCCCGCTGAAATTCTTCCGATATTCCCTGTCCGGTATCTTCAACGGAAATAATAATTTTCCCCGAATCGTCTTTGCTTAAACTGACTGCAACGTCGCCGTCGGCGGTAAAAATGACGGCGTTTTCAATTAAATTCTCGAACATTTTATAGAGCAAAAATTCATTCCCCTTTATAATAGCTGGCGTATCCGGAATATTATATATCAAGTTAACATTTTTTCCCTCGAGATACTTTTGACTATTCCCTTGCAATTGGATAAGCAACTCGCGTAAATCGACTCTTTCTTCCGTAAAATCGTATGTGCCTGTCTGCAGTTGAGCTGTTGTAATAATTAGCTCGATAGTGCGGACTAACCGGTCGGAGGAACTGCGTACGGAATCGAAGAACATTTTCGCGTCGGTGTCGTCATCTTCGGGTAAATCCATTTCAATTAAACTCAAATAATTGAGTATAACATTAAGCGGAGTTCTCACTTCGTGAGAAATCATCGCAAGAAATTCTGATTTAAGCCGATCCGATGATTCGGCTATATTTTTTGCTTCTTCCAATTCCGCATTTTTTTCCTGAAGTTCTTTAATGCTAGTAAATATTTTTTCCTGCTGTTCAAGTATTGTTCTTCTTAATTTATCAGTCGCTTCAATTAAATTATTAACCTCTTTAGTTGCTTTCAGTTTTTTCTGCCGACGATAATCTCCCTTTGATATTTTATCAATCCTATCAATTACTTTTGCGATTGGATTAGTAGTTATTTTGGAAACAAAAATGCTTATAATCAGTAGAAATGGGATAGAACCTAACTGAACAAAGAGTATAAAATTTTTAATTTCATCAATTTTAGCGTAAACAATATCGGCTTCATGATCCGCCTGCACAATGCCCACTACCTCGTTATTCCCGTTAACAATGGGCGCCATACCGCTCACCCAAGAGCCATACTGATCCATGTACAATCCCGTATATGAGCAACCAATTGTCTCGCGCACTTTGTTGTAAGCGTTCATCGCTTCCCTCGATGTAATATGCAACGTATCTCCGGCAAATGGAATTTTATTTGTCATAATTCCGAATATTGCCTTGTCTGAATCCGTTAAGTTTACGGTGTATAATTCCTCTTTTAAATTAAGATTTCGTTTAACAGCTTCCAATTGCTTTCGAAATTTTATGAATTCGGGTGTTTTCGAGATGCCTTCCGATGAAAAGTCCATTTTCGTATATGAATCGCCGTCAATATAAGCCGCCGCCGTCGCGGCTATTGCTTTAAGCTTTTCTCCGTGAAGAGAAATTATTTCTTTTTCAATTCTCGGAGTAATAAAAGTCAAAATAATTTCAGTGATAATGATTGTGAAGAGAAAAACGACCAATGATATTTTTTGCCAAAGTTTCATTTCTTATATTTTTTAGTTTATTTTATTTGATGCATTTATGCAATTTTGGTTCTATTATAACATCCTTTTTCATTACAAACTGTCGGCTGACCGCCACTTTTGGTTTGAAAATTACGAATAAAGCGTAGCATGAAACAAAAGATAGACTACAATAAAATCTCCGGTACATTCGACACGCGTTATAAGGCGCAGCCGATGAACGGCGTTATGAATTACCTGCGGAATTTTATAAGTAAAAGTGATGCGGGTTTAATAGCGGAAATTGGCTGCGGTACCGGTTATTGGATGAAAGAATTGCTTCCCGTAAAACAATCGATTATCGGAATAGATTTCTCCCGGGAAATGCTGGCGAAAGCAAAAGCTAAAAGCGAAATCCTTTTATTCGTAAACGGAGATGCGCGCAATTTGCCGTTTAATAAAAATCGATTCGATTTATTTTATTTAGTAAACTCAATTCATTTGTTCGGAGATATTAAGCAATTTCTTACCGGCGCTTTTAATTCGCTCAAACCAAACGGCGCAATCGACATAATTTTTGCGGATATTAGATATCCCGGATATACGTGGTATATTTATACTTTTTTTAACGGCGCATATAGATTCGACTTAAGCAGAATTCCGGAGCCTGAACTTCTGATCTCCGTTTTGAAAGAAATTGGATTTGAAAATTTCGAATCTAAGATAATTGATACGCTTTATTCCGAATTTACCGGACGGGAAGTATGGGACGATCCTTTCCTGCAGAAAAATAACACGTCCACTTTGGCGGCGCTTAGCGGCGATGAATATGAAGTCGGAATTGCCGCAATAAAACAAGCAGTTGAAAATAACCCCGAAGTAATTTTTAAGAGTAAAATATTTTTCCGGTCAATAACCGCGCGCAAGAAAATATAATCTCGAATTGATGTTTACTTTTTAAAAATAAATCCAGGAAACTTTGTTTTGAGGGGAAAAGGCGTCAATGAAGACGCCTTTAAACTTAGCCTAAAATCGTAAATGTTATTTCCGGAAAAATCCGGATTAAATTACTGTTGAGGGTTTCCGCTTTCCCGCAGTTTGCTTCTTTCTATCGACTGAAGCGCGAGATACCTGTCGCCGAATTTCTCTAAATTTTCCAATTCGGTATCGAACTGATCGTAATGTCTCTCTTCATCGGAAACTAAACCTTCAAATAATTGCTTCGAAACTGAATCCGCGTTACTTGAACATTCATTCGCCCATTTATTATAATCGACGGCGCTCTGCTTCTCCATATCAGCGGCTAATTTTAACATTTGAGAAACATCTTTAATGTTCTCAACCTCGCCGCCGACTTTCATATTAACTTCTCCTTTTAGAAAGAGAATTCTTTCGGCAATTTTTTCAACATGAAGCATCTCCTCAACGGCGGTTCTTTTAAACAGAGACGCTAAAAGATCGAATCCGGTATCGTCGCATAAAAAATGGAAATACATATACTGATGAACGGCTAATAATTCATCGGAAATAGCATTATTCAGTAGTTTGATACTATTTTCATGCATGATATTTCTCCTTAATTCACTTATTTAATATTTTTAATATAATCAAAATTGTTTAAAAAAACGCCCGGCTTAAACCGGGCGCTATAGGAGGTTCACATGGGGAAGAAAATTATTTAAGCAGCATCATCTTACGAGTAAATGATTTCGCTCCTGTTTTTAATGTATAAAAATAAATTCCGCTCGAAAGCGAAGATGCGTCGAAGTTGACCGAATATTTCCCCGCCGTTTGATTTTCGTTTATTAACTCTGCAATCTCTTTTCCAAGAATATTATAAATTTTCAAACTTACATTACTCTGCCTGGGAAGAATATAACTGATGGTAGTCGATGGATTAAACGGGTTCGGGTAATTTTGTTCCAAAGCGAATTCATCCGGTACGGTTTTCAATTCTTCTTTCTTAACTCCGGTTACTAAAACTCCCGAATGACCATAAAAACCGAGATCCGTACCTACCAGCAATTCGTCGTAATAAAGAACATTTATCCTAATCCCTTTTGGATAGGCATAACCTAAATTCCACGAAGAAGAGCTTCCCATTATGTAATAATATATTTCATTATCAACTGCGGCAAATACGGTATCCGCTCCTACAGTAATTGCGGTAGCTTCTCTTGTACTTGAAGTTGAAAAACCGGATGAAGTTAACGGCGTCCATAATCCCGAAGTATTCAAAGGTTTATAATATACGTGAGGTTCGTTAATTCCGGCGTCTGTTCCTGCAGCATACACTGTGTCTCGAGTAGAACTTAAAGTTAAATCCCAGACAGTAACAACAATTGAAGACCCGGTAGAAGTTCCTGAACCTGTCATATCTTTTGCCGGAGTCCAAGTTGAACCGCTTTTAGTCAACTTATAAACGCTCCATCCTTGAGGCGAAGACAAATCATAAATTACGCTTACATATGCAACCGTATCCGAGCCTTCTTCGTTGAAAATTATATCCGTTACGTCAACATCGGGACCGATCGAAGTCGCTTCCAATAATATTTGGTCCCATGTCGTTCCGCCATCGGTTGTATAAAACAAACCGCCCTTATCGGCGTCCGCCACCTCAAAACCGGCAAACACGATATTCGGATCGTCGGGAAATACTTCAAGCGCGAGACATTTAATTCCGAATCCGCCAAAACTATAAGGGGAAGATTCAGGTGTGAATACCTGCATCCAAGTTGAACCGTCGTCTGTTGTTTTATAAACGCGAACGTTGCCCGCATAAACCGTATTGGTGTCGAGCGGATTCATAGCTACGGAATAATACGGCGAGCCGTCTCCGTTGGGAAATATTGCATTAGACCAAGCCGGAGAAGTTAAATAATTCGAGACTTTTCTAATTCCGGATTTTGAAGACAACCAGCCGGTAGATTTAGTATCCGTCATATCGAAATCGCTTACCTGCACAGCTTCAACTCCATCGTCAATTTCAAATATTGTCGGACCGCCGTCAACGCTGACTCCGATTCCTTGGTCTGTGGTTATCAGCACAACATTATTATTTAACGAATCGACAAAAACCGACCCGTCGTTCGGATGAGTTTCAAACCCTCCGGGGCTGCCAAAACTATCCCAACTGCCGCTAACGCCTTTATTATTGCTATAAATAGTGGAAGTATAAACAGAATATGACGCGGAATCCCCTCCGAAATCCACATCGGGTCCAATAACTCCGTTTATTCCTATTGAAAATTCAGTCCAAGTAGATTCATCATCAGAGTATGCGGCATATTTATTATTTCCGTCGCTGCCGAAAATGAATATTCTTCCGTCCGGCGCGATACCGAATGTAAGCCATTTTACACTCGGACTCGTTAAAGTGGGAGAAATATCGATCGCGGAACCCGGCGCCGTGGTTGAAGTAAAAGCCGAATCCATTTTAAACAGCGCGGGTGAACTTCCTTCAACAAATAAATATAAAATTTCAGTTACCGGATTGATATAAAAAACAGTTCTTCCGGGAGTGATTGTAATAACAGAAGGCGACGCGCTATTTTCCGTAAAATTACCGGAAGCGTCGAGAATACCGAAATGGAGATTGTTTCCGTCGAGAAAATAAAGAGAGCTACCATTAATTATCATCTCGGTTACATTCCCCGAATAAATTGTATTTACGGTCGAAGAAAACGGATTGCTCGAAAGGAGACCGGTTTGATGAATAAAGAATACATTCCCGGAAGCCGTATGCGCTTCTAATCTTTGTATTCCGGAACCGTAACCTGCATTTGCGTCAACTCCGGGCATCACCGTCCAATCCTTGCCGTCCGGCGCAGCGGTATTGGTATATACATCTGTATAAAAAATTGAGTTTGCGCTTTCGGTTGAAATAAAAAAGCGGCTCGAGTCGGCATTAATCGGATATCCGGTAATGTCGTTTATTCTTCCGCCATAAACGGATTCCACCGTGGGAGCGCTGAGCTGTGCGTAATTCACTTTGCACGAGATCATTAATAACACTAAAGTTAAACATCTGATTGAGTAGTTCTTTATGTTTCTCATTTTGTTCTCCGACCTTTTATGAATATTTTGACTGCAATATATATTAAATGTCAAGCGCTAAATTTGGTTTTGCGCACAAATTGCATAGCA
The DNA here is from genome assembly GCA_964400095.1 of uncultured Melioribacteraceae bacterium. Lineage (GTDB taxonomy): Bacteria > Bacteroidota > Ignavibacteria > Ignavibacteriales > Melioribacteraceae > CAYNUJ01. Next base: position 2,014 of record CAYNUJ010000058.1, on the reverse strand, counting down.
TTTGAGCGGGGACACAAAAAAAGCTCCGTTTTTTGTGACGATAAACACGAATACCTTCTTGCCGACTCAATTTCTAATTGTAAGGAATGGCTCGAGAAATAAAAAACGCCCGTTTTAATCCGGGCGCTTCAGGAGGTTCACATGGGGAGAAAATTATTATTTGAGCAATATCATCTTTTTAGTTAGCGTTTTTCCTCCGGTTCGCAGAGTATAGAAAAATATTCCGCTCGATAAAGATGACGCGTCGAAACTAACCGAATATTTTCCCGCCGCTTGATTTTTGTTTACTAACTCTGCAATTTCTTTTCCAAGAATATTATAAATTTTTAAACTTACATTACTCTGCCGGGGTAAAATATAACCGATGGTAGTCGATGGATTAAACGGGTTCGGATAATTTTGATCGAGAGCAAAAATCTTTGGCGCAGCCGGGTTTTCATCTTTTCTAACGGTAGTTACCCCGCCTTTTGTAAAATGAGCATACAAACCGGTTGAAGTTCCGGCGAGAAGTTCGTCGTAATAGAGGAAGTTTATTTTCGTTCCGACAGGATAGGAGTATCCTAAAGTCCAGCTTGTAGATACGCCCATCACATAATTGTAAATTTCGTTAGATACGGCAACAAATACCGTGTCCCCGCTTACAGTTACCGAAGAAGCTGTTTGATTAAAAGTTGAACTATTAAATCCGGCTACGCTCATAGGCGTCCAAAGCCCCGTGGCGCTCAGCGGTTTATAATAAACATACGGTCCGGTATTTCCGGCGTCGGTTCCGGCGGCATAAACAGTATCTCCGGTAGCGCTTAATTCCAGGTCCATAATTGTGACTACAATTGAGGCGCCGGTGGAGGTTGAAGACCCGGTCATATCCAAAGCGGCTGACCAAGAGGAGCCGCTTTTAGTTATTTTATAGACGCTCCATCCTTGCGGAGCCGATAAATCATATCCAACACCTACATAAACAACCGTATCGGTTCCTTCTATATTAAAAATAATATCGTTAACATCCACGTCCGCGCCGTCGGCGCTGGCTTCCAATAGCAGTTGATCCCAGGTTGTTCCTTCATCCATTGAATAGAACAATCCGCCTTTATCTGTGCCCTCTATTTCGAATCCGGCAAATACAATGCTCGAATCCCAAGGACATTCTTCAATGGCGTTACATTTTGTGCCTATCGAAGTAAAATTGTACGGAGCTAATTCAGGGGTAAAACTTCGAGTCCAATTATTGCCGTCGTCTGTTGTTTTATAAACGCGCAGATTGCCGACGTAGGCAACCGTGGAATCATAATGAGACATCTCTGCGGAATAATAAGGAGATCCGTCTCCCCAGGGGAATAAGGCATTACTCCAAGTCGCTAATCCGCGATAATCGCGCACGCGCCTGATGCCTGATTTAGAAGCTAACCAAGCTGTATTTTTTGAAGGAGTCATGGAAAAATCGTTTACCTGCAAAGCTTCAACGCCGTCGTCAATTTCAAAAATTCCTTTTCCTCCGTCTTCCGAAGCTCCGATTCCCTGATCTGTCGTTAGATAAACAACATCGGATTTATTCGGATCGACAAATACCGCGCCGTCGTTCGGGTGAGTCATTATTCCGTTTACGCTGCCGAAAATCTTCCAGCTTCCGTCCAAACCGTTGTTGTCGTTGAATATGCTCGCATAATAAACATTGTACGACGAAGAATCTCCGCTGAAAGCAAAGTTCGTTCCCCAAGCTCCAGCATAGGCGGTGTAGGAAGTCCACGTAACGCCGTCGTCCGAATACGCAATCTGTTTTGCATTACTGCCCAGCCCGGCTATAAATAACCTTCCCGAAGGAGCAATTCCCAAAATTCTCCAATAAACCGAAGTCGAAAGCGATGAAGGGGAAATATCCGTAAAAGAAGAGGATGAATTTAATTGATCGAATTTATCGGTAGATTGATATAAACCGACATTGAAGCCGGATGTTACAACGTAAAGTATGCTGTCAATCGGACTGTAAGCCAGATTTGCATATAAATCCATAGTAGAG
>CAYNUJ010000057.1:16045-17456 GCA_964400095.1 uncultured Melioribacteraceae bacterium | reverse complement strand
GATTCCGATTTTGAGAACAACGGGAGCATAAATGAACAGCAGGACGGACTGACGTTAATTTTTAGAAATGGCAATTTTACCAATAACGGCGAATTAAATATTAAGAATATAACTTTTATGAATTCACATACTTTCGTTAATACCGCGGATACCCTTAAAGTAAATAATATAATCGGCGGCGATTCAACGACGGTTTTGAATGTTACAGGCGATTTAATTTTCGGTAAAACAATAAATATCGACTTTCACGGCGGGACTATCAACCTTGAAGCGAACAGTCGATTTGACGCGGCACACCAATGGTATAATATGCTGCAGAATGTTAGGTTAAATGCTAATAATTCTATCCTTCACTTCGCTCATGTAAGGGAAAATTGCGAGATAAATAATTCCCGAATAGAGTATCTGGGACATCGCGGCAATTCTATATTGACCGGGAATACAGAAGTAATGAACGACGGGTATTTACAGCCTTATTACGATTCGTATTCAACAGTTACAATCGACGGAAATGTAAAAAATTCCGGGCATATAAGGAACCACCAAACCGTTGGGACGCTCCTTTTGAGAATAACCGGCAACATAGAACACTCAGGCGCGGAATGGTCGAACAGTGAAACAAAATTAACGGGAAGCGGAGATCAAAATATAGTAATGCCGGGTGACAGTGTGATTACCGGAAAAGTTGTTTTTGACGCAATGCTGACTGGAGCGAGTTATCAATGGCAAAAAGACGGCGTTGATATTGCCGGAGCTAACGCCCAAACGCTGACTTTTAATAACGGATTAAGCGCGGTAGAATACGGGCTTTATCAATGTACTGTTGACGGAAACTCATCCCGCAAAATCTTTGTGGGAAATGCGCTGCCGGATGCGTTCAAAATTTACGATGTAAAAATTAAGAATCTCGATTCCGCTTCTACGCTTATCACATGGAAAACCACCGTTCCGGCAACCGGATTTATCTTTTACGCCGAGAATGACAATTCAAGCGGGTATCCCATGGAAGCAATGGAGCCGACCGGGTTTAGATTACACCATAGTTTGACACTTGATAATTTAACAACAGGATCAACATATTATTTCATTATCGATCAGAACGACGATCAATGGAATAATGTCCGCTCCGAGGAATTTGTTTTTGTTGCGGGAGATTTAACACTCGGCGCTTTGGCAATTAATTCTATAACCGATGTGCCTAACGATCAAGGCGGCTGGGTACACGTTAATTTTAATTCGGACGCATTGGATGCTTCGGGTGAGATTAAACTGTACGGAGTATGGGAGTTTTCCGGCGAAGATTGGGTAAGCGTCGGTTCGGTCCCAGCTACACAAGATTCCGCTTATACTTTTCTTGCTCACACATACGCCGATTCAAATCTCAACGGAATTCATTGGAGTAAGTTTTACA
>CAYNUJ010000057.1:0-15945 GCA_964400095.1 uncultured Melioribacteraceae bacterium | reverse complement strand
GCTCACACATACGCCGATTCAAATCTCAACGGAATTCATTGGAGTAAGTTTTACATTACAGCGCATTCCGCAAATCCACTAGTGTTTTACCGGTCGTCTCCTGATTCGGGATATTCAATTGACAACATTGCGCCCGCGGAGCCGAGCGGATTGCTTGCCGAACCCTCAAGCGACGGCGCTATCGTCACTTTAAATTGGAATAGAAACCCTGAAAGCGATTTAGCTTATTATCAAATCTATCGTAACGACGAAGTGTACGGAACAACAATAGATACGACATTCGTTGATAATGAAGTTCTCGAAGGAAATTATACTTACAAAATAAGCGCGTTCGACGCTAACGGAAACGAAAGTAAATTCTCCGAAGCGGTGGATGTGCTTGTGGGGGTTGACAAAGAAGAAGCGCTGCCGACGGAATTTTCACTTAATCAGAATTATCCGAATCCGTTTAATCCTACTACAACAATCAGATTCAGTTTGCCAACCGCCGCCGATGTTCAAATTAGCATTTACAATTCGCTCGGACAAGAAATAGAAACGTTAGTGAATAGGCAATTCGGTCCGGGATATTATGAAGTTAATTGGGAAGCAACGGATTATTCAAGCGGAATTTATTTTTGCACAATTACGGCTAATGATTTTACATTCACGAGAAAAATGATTTTGATGAAGTAGCTTAGGAAAAAAAAGATAAGCGGCAATCCGCCGCTTATCTTTTTTTAAAGTTTTTTGCTTTCCAATCGACTAATAGGAATTATCAAAAGCACACAAATAAATTTTCACCCCAAATTAAAAACGAGAGTAAATTCAGCGCCTTTTTCTTTTTCGCTTTCGACGGAGATATCTATTTTATTCATATCGCAATATTTTTTTACAACCGCCATTCCCAAACCGGTGCCGTCGTATTTCCGAGTATAGCCGCTTTCCTCCTGAGAAAACGGAGCGAATAATTCGGGAAGATAATCTTTATCGATCCCTATTCCGCTGTCTTTTATTTTTACGGTTAATTTTTTATCTATTTGATTTACAAGTATTTTTACTTTCCCTTTTCTAGTAAATTTAATGGCATTATCAATTAAGTTCGAAAATATTTGCTGTATGGAATAAGTGTCTCCAACAACAAGATCGGATTCAATTTTTTTATCTATACTAAACTCCAATCCCTTTCTTTCCGCCTCAGAGAGATATTCTCTGTAAATAGGTTCGAGAATATTTGCGCATAAATTAAATACCTCAATATTCGGATCATAAGCCCCCAATTCGAGTTCATTCATGTTCAAGATCAAATCGACAGTGCGTATAATGCGTCTGCTTGCTTTACTTAACGCTAAAAACGAAAACTCCAGTTCTTTCTTTAATTCGGAGGGCAGACTATCTTTAATCAGTCCTGTATAACTGTTAATTACATTTAGCGGCGTACGAATTTCATGCGAAATTTGGGCGAGGAATTCGGATTTTAATTTATCCGCGGCTTCTGCTTTTTCTTTTGCGAATTTCAAAGCTTCTTCGTAACGCTTTCTGTCGGTAATATCGAAAAAGTAAATTTGAACGGCTTGCTTTCCTTCATATTCAATGCTCTGTCCCATGGCAAGAACATCTACAATTGAACCATCCTTCCGGATCATCTGAATTTCCGCGCCGTCAACACTTTCGCCCTCAACTAAGAGTAAGTTTAATTTTTCATCAGTCAAATCTTTGTAATCGTCGGAAACATACTCGAGAATGCTGGTATTGAGAATTTCACTAAATCTGCTGTAGCCCAAAGTTGAAGCGAAAGCTTTATTTGTATAATTTATTTTACCGTCAAGTATCAGAACAATTCCCACAGGGGAAAGAGAAATCATATTTCTGAATCTCTCTTCGCTTTCTTTGAGCACTCTTTCCTTTTCCTTTCTATCTGTTAAATCGCGGATATAAACTTCCATTGTGGATTCGTCCACTTTTTTGCCGGTCAATTCAACAAATAAATCGGAGCCGTTTTTAATTTTAAGCGTTCTGTGGATTCGGACCAGTTCGCCTTCCAATATTTTATTTTGCTGCAGAGGAAGTCTTTCCAACTCTTCCCGTGTAAAGAAATCTTTGAAGCCTCTTCCTTTGAGTTCGTCGGGCGAATATCCGGTCATTTGGCATGCGGCGTTATTAATCGACTGGATTTTACCGTTCAAATCGAGCAGAAAAATTCCCTCGCCGGACTCCTCGAACAAAGCCCTGAACTTTCTTTCGCTTATTACAAGCTGCTTTTCTTTTTCGTCCAATCGACGCCGGTTCTCAATAATTTCCGTTACATCCCGTTGAACGGCAATATAGCCGATTACCTCGTTTTTGTTGTTTTCGATTGCATTGATAACCGTATCAATATATAACTTATTTCCATTTTTAGCTTTGTTAATTATTACGCCGCGCATTGATTTTGTTTTAAGCAGGGAATTCCAAAAATTTTCATAGAAACTTCTCGGCGTTTCACCCGACTTAATAATACTCGGGGTTTTACCAAAAACTTCTTCGGCTGAATAACCGTAAACCTTTTCAAAAGCCGGATTGATAAAGTTGATAACGCCGTCCACGTCGGTTGTAAAAACAATTTCGTCGAGATGTTCAATTCCCCTTCTAAGCACGGAAATTTCAGCTTCAAAATTCTTTCTTTCAGTTATGTCAATATTATATTCTATAGCCTGAATCAGATTCCCTTTCTCGTCATAAATCGGGTAACCGTGAACTTCAAAATATCTTTTATTTCCCTGCCAATCCTCGTGCACATGTTCGACAACCACAGAGCTTTTACTACGTTTAAGTTCTTCTATCGGGCAGGGATGCGAAGCCGAATTGCATGGAACGTCGGAATTATGCGAAGCGTCGTAGCAGGTGACTCTGCCTTTAGTAAAATCAATTCCGCTTGCTTTGTTCGCGTGAATTATAGTGTAATCTCTAACGTCTATTACATAAAGCGGATTTGTAATTGCCTCCATAACAACGCTTAAAAATTTTTTTTGTTTTAGAAGATCATCTTCAACTAATTTTCTTGTTGTTATATTCCTGACTGTGTTAAAAATTGCCGCTTCTCCTTCCCTGTATATCGGAATTCCGGCAACTTCCACAACAAGATAACCGCCGTTTTTTTTTCGCAGTCTGTATTCTCTAAAGCTCTGCGCACGACCGGCAGTAACTTTTTTTATTCTTTCGTTCGCGTAAATTTTATCTTCAGGGTGAACGACGGATAAAACCGGCTTTCCGATAAGTTCGTTGGAATATTTATAATCCAGCATCTCTAACAAAGCGTTATTAGCGTAACGTATTATGCCGTTTTGATGAATCAGAATTCCATCGGGAGAATTTTCAATCAATCTGTCCAAATTACCGGCTATTTCTTCCAAAGAACCGGTTCGTTCGCTCAGTTTTGAATCCAAATCTTTATTCTGATGTTTTAGCTGTTCTAGAAGGTTAATGTTGTCAATCCTCAGAGTAACTAAATTTAATATTTGCCTGAGAAGAGTATAGATGAGATTTATTTCATTCTCGTCAATCTCATCGAATACGAAAAGGAAAAGATTCTCTACGGTATAAACTGATTCGGTAATAATCAGATAAGGTTTTGCCCAGAGAAATTTTGAAAAATTATCGTCATTCCTAAATTGAATTAAATTTCGCGTGTCCCCGCTGTAATGGTCGAGGGTTTGAATTTTTGCCGCAAGGTGATGATCCACTTCGATGTGTTTGGCGACGGCGGCGTTTGTAAATGCTGAAAATTCATTTTCAATTATTATGTGATCACCCTGCCATCTGCACAAAGCTGCATAATATATGTTTTTCAGCACACAAATTTGCTCAAGCGCTTGATCGATAATTTCATTCTTATCTTTCTGCAGCAGCAGTTTTGTGGATATTAACGAAAGCAGAGTTATATCTTCAGCTCTTTCGGAAAGAGATTCGTTCTCTTCGCTAAGCAGTCGAATTATCTCCTTTAGTTTTCCGGTATTCTCTTTGTCAGTTATCATAGGACTTTTTCATAAAGCTTAACAATAAATTTGATATCAAAACCGGCTCGTCGAGCATTGCAAAGTGTCCGGCGGTTTCAATTGTGTGCAGCTTACAGTTGGGAATATTTCTTTTCAGCTCATCGCTTATATTTTTACTTAAATAAACGTCCGCTTCACCGCGGATTATCTGGACGGGAATCTTTATTTTTTTAATATCCTCTGAAATATCCGTCAAATCTCTATTGTTCAAACAGCGGGCAAAATGCAGAAATGCCTTTCTCGAATCTTTGCTTTTCATCTGCTCGGCGAACTTCTCCATTAAGTTGTCGTTCAAAATTTCTTTGTGATAAAATGCTCTTTTAACAATTAATTTTAGCGCTCCGACATCCAAAGTAGCCATGGCAAGCTGCCTAATTATCGGTGTTCTCATAGCAATAATCGGCTGTACGGGCCAAAAGTTGTAAGCAACGCTATTAATTAATGAGATGTCATAAAATTTTTCTGGGTGGTTAACTGCGAGAATTTGGGCTATTCCTCCGCCGACATCGTGAGCGGCGAGGTGTACCCGTTCGAGTTTAAGTTCTTTCAGCAAATCAAATATTAATCTTGCTTGATTTTTAAGAGAATAATCGATTTCCAGCGGTTTGTCTGATTTTCCGCATCCGATTAAATCGATCGCGTAAACGGAAAATTCCTTGCTTAGGAATTCGCTCACTTCGTCCCAGATGAATGAATTTGTGGTTATGCCGTGCAGCAGCACAACGGGTTCGCCTGCGCCTTCCGTTTTGTAAGCGAAATTAATTCCCTTTACAGCCGCAAATTTATACATCTTTCCCCAGAGTTGTTATTCCCTAGTAATTAAGATAGTAATTCCAAAGAAATAAAAAAAATACTTTCTTTCTCGTTTTACAGACTATAGTTTTATCACTTAATTCCTTATTTCTTTTGCGGGATATTTTACACGCTTCGGTAAAATGGAATAATTGAATTGGATTATAACGAATTGAATCCGAATTTCATTTTATTTCCATATACCTTATGCCCCACCGATAGCATTTTGTATCGAATCTTTTTTCTTTTGATTTTTTTTGCCGCAGGCTATGCCGCGCTATGCTGAAATCTGAGAATTTAGTTTGTGAATATGACGTTTTTCAAGTAAACACTCACTGTGATAGAGCGCATGTTTTCTATCCGCAGAAAAATAGTTGTTGATTCAAACACAAAATTTTTGTACTATCGGCTACTAATAAAAAAACTCTCACGGAGGATTTATGAGACTTCCCATTACAGTCCTATTCTCTCTCTTCTTAACCACAAGCTTAATATCACAGACAAATTTATCCGGAACCATTTCAACCGATTCTACATTGACCGCGCTGAACAGTCCCTATATTGTCAGCGGAAACTTAACAATCAGCAGCGGCGCAACCGTGACGGTAGAATCAAATGTTGAAATTCGTTTCGTGTCCGGCGCAAAGATTTATGTTAAAGGCGCGCTTACGGCAAATGCGGCAACATTTACATCTTCTTCCGATACTCTCGGAGGTTCTCCGGCGAGAGGAGACTGGGGAAGTATTCAAATTGGAGATTATTATTCCTCGGGCAGCGCAACATTTACAAACTGCCAATTAAAATACGGGGGAGGCAGAGATAATTCTATTATCTATATTTACAGCGGTTCGTTAAATTCCAACGGTTCGTTAATTACAAATTCGTATCGCGAGGGAATAAGATTTCGTTCCGGCAGCGCAACGCTCGAAGGAACGGACATTACAGACTGTACTGGAATCGGTTTGCTTTTGTTTAACGGAGTTACGGTAAATGTTACCAACTCAAATATTCAAGGATGCGACTGGCCGATTAGATACGACGGCACCGCTTCGTTGATTTTTAACGGTTTGAATAATTTCAGCGGCAATACTCACGACGGTATTTGGCTTTATACGGCTAATTACAATACTATGACACTCGATACTATTAACGTTCCTTACGTAATCAATAGTAATTTAACTGTTAACGCAAATGAAACTTTAACGATTGCTCCGACAAATGTGATTAAAATTATTAGCGGGGGTATTTATGTGAAAGGCGCTTTGAAGGCTGTTGCCGGCGCGGGAGAAAGGATAACATTTACTTCATATAAAGACGACAACAAATACGGCGATACGAACAATGACGGTTCAACCAGTTCTCCGAAACAAAGCGACTGGTACGGAATTATTTTCCAGGCTACAAGCATTGATTCTTTATGCGAGTTATCAAACAGCGAAATTTGGTTTGCCGGCAGAGGAAACTCCGGAGGGGTTACCACTCAAAGCGCTTCGCCTAAAATTGACAGTTGTTATTTTTTCAACAATTATTTCGGCGCTAAATTTCAAGGCGTTTCGGCTCCGAGTTTTACGAACAACGAAATAAGTTCCAGCAAACTTGTTCCGGTAGCGATGTCTTTCGAAGCCTCGCCGGTATTTAATAATAACTCATTTCCAGCGTCGGATAACGAATACGACGCCATTGGAATTTTGAGCGGAACAATGGAAGCCGACGGCGTTTTACCACAGAGGAATTTCACGTCTATTCCAAACATTACTTATCTATTGCTCGGTAATGTTACCGTTCCTAACGGAGTAACGTTAACCATAAATCCCGGCGTTGTCATTAAATCTTATTATTATTCACACAGACTAATAATAAAAGGTAAGTTAATTGCCGACGGTACACCCGCCGATCCGATTGTTTTTACATCGGCAAAAGACGATAATTTTGGAAATCCATACGATACAAATAAAGACGGAACAACCGCTACGCCGGCAATTGGAGATTGGAGCGGTATTGCGTTTGAAAACGGGAGCGATCCGACTTCGATAATTGATAATTGCAAAATTCAGTTTGCTTCATCTTACTACTACGCTTATTATATCAACGGGATTTATATCGGCACGTCGGCTTTGATATTGATTAATTCAAGTCCTACAATTTCCAATACATTATTTAAAGACGTAAATTATGGGTTATTCGCTTTTGCTTCGTCCAACCCGACGGTAAGCGGCTGTACATTTGAGAACTCTACATATACGCCAGTACTTATGTCTGTTTCGGCAGATCCGACTTTTGCCGGAAATACATTTACAAATACAGGATTAACAGCATTGGGAATAATTGGAGAACATCTGCCCGTAAACGGTACAATAAAGAAAAGGGACGTTGCCGGATTTACCAATATTTCATACGTATTGATGGGCGATTTATGGATTAACTCAGGCGCAACGGTAACGGTTGACCCCGGAGTTGTGATAAAAATTAATAACGGCGGGGTTTATGTCGAAGGCAGTTTGAATGCAAGCGGAACCGCCGTTGACGGAATAGTTTTTACCTCTATTAAAGACGATAACTATGGAAATCCGAGCGACACCAACGGAGACGGCAACGCCACGGCGCCGGCAAAATATGATTGGACGACAATCAACTTCCTCGGCACAAGCGACGATCTGCTTTCAGGGTTGGAATACTGCCGTATAAGTTTTGCGGGACGCAGCAACAAAGGCGCCGTCGTTTATACCGATGCAGGTTCAAGCCTTTCAAATTCAATTATCTCCGATTCATATTACGGCATTGTTTGCCAAGGTTCCTCCACCACGAATGTTGATACGGTAACAATTCAGAACTGTTCTCAAGATCCGATTGCAATGTCGCTGAAATCCGATCCGGTATTTACTAATGTTACATTTACGGCAAACGGAACAAGCGGGATTAAAATATTGGATCAGACGCTTTCATCGAACGCAACGCTTATAAAACGGAGCGTTGCAGGGTTCGCAAATGTTTCGTATATAATTGATCACCTTAAAATCAGCGCTAATGCGGTATTGGAAATTCAGAAAGGCGTTGTAGTTAAATTTAATAACCAATATTGGTACGGAATAGAAATTAATGGAGCGCTAAAAGCGGTTGGATCTTCTACCGAGAAAATAATTTTCACCTCTATTAAGGACGATTCCAGCGGCGGAGATACTAATAACGACGGAAACAACAGCGCTCCGGCTAAGGGCAACTGGCAGGGATTAACTTTTAAGTCTTCTAATCTCGATTCTTTGAACAAATTAAAAAACTGCGAAGTGCGCTACAGCGGCAACGGCGCGTATCAATATAATTATCAATGGGGCGCCGTTAGAGCTTTCAGCGCAAATGTCGATATAGACAGCGCTATTATTGAACAATCCTCTTCTTCCGGGGTGGGAATATACGGCAGCTCAGCCGCTGTAATTTCAAATTCCCAAATAAATAATGTTTCTTATACTCCGGTTAACATGAGTATGTTTGCCAGCCCTACTTTCACAAACAACACTTCGCTGAATACCGGTATAATGGCGATCGGAATCATTCCGGAGAATTATTCTGTCGATGCGACTGTTCCGATAAGGACTTTTGCCGGATTCACAAATATAACTTATCACCTATACGGAAAATGTAAGGTTAATTCGGGAACTAAAATTACTATTCCCGCAGGAGTTGTATTTAAAGGAGGGAATTGGGAGGTTTACGGAAGCCTTGCGGTATCGGGAGATCCTGCGGACAAGGTTGTTTTTACGGATCCGAGAGACGACGAGTACGGAAACCCGAGGGATTCCAACGGAGACGGAAATTCGACAAAGCCTACAATTGCCGGGACAAAAATTAAATTTTTTGATGTGAGCGACGACGCAAATAGTTCGATTGAAAATGCGGTAATAAGATATTCGGATGTCGCGATTCATTGCGATCAAGCTTCTCCAACACTTAACTCCATCAACTTTCGGAACGATAATTGGGGCGTTTATTTAACAGGCGTTTCAACCCCGGCGCTGGATAATTGTAATTTCGAGAATTTAAAATACGCGTCGTTGAGAACTTCGCTTGTATCCTATCCTTCGTCAACGGCGGGCAACAGCATAAGCGGTACAACCTACAAAGCTATTGGCGTTCTCAAAAATGAAACTCTGGTTCAAGACGTTACGTTACCCAAAAGAAATTTCGGGGGAATCAATAATATTCCTTATTTATTCGATACTTATACTATCGCCAGCAACGCGGTCTTAACAATTAATCCGGGAGTAGTGATAAAGTTTTTTCCGTATTCAAAATTCACGGTTAAAAGGGGTTTATTGGCGCAAGGAGGAAGTTCTGCGGACAGCACAATAGTCTTTACCGATTTACGAGATGATTTTTACGGGGGCGACACGAACTCCGACAGCACAGATACCAGACCGGCGTTAGATAACAAAATGTGGTATGGAATTCACTTCGCAGAGGAATCGCTCGATCCTCTATGTATAATTGATCATTGCGTAATCCAATACGCGGGATACTACTCGAGTGAAATGGGAGCTATTGTGGCTGTTAATTCGAGTCCGACAATTACATATTCATCGTTGAAAAACAATTATTACGGCGTTGTGGCAAAAGGAGCTTCAAATCCGGCAGTTAATTATTGCGACATATATAAAAACAAAAAAATGGGAATTAACAATGTAAACCAGTCTTTCGTTATTAATGCGGAAAATAATTGGTGGGGCGATAATTCCGGTCCCACGCACTCTAGCAACCCGGGCGGAAGAGGCGACGCAGTTTCCGACGGAGTGGATTTCACTCCCTGGCTCGGCAGCGGAGCTTTTAATCCAATCATGGGAGATGTTAGTTTAAACGGGACGGTTCAGGCATTCGACGCTTCCAAAATATTGAAATATGTAGTCGATCCCACAGGACCCGATTCTCTTAATATTCTGCAGAGAAGCGTAGCCGACGTATCGGCAAACGGAGGAATAACGGCTTACGACGCATCGCTGATTTTACAGTACGCGGTTGGTTTAATTTCGGTATTCCCCGCGGAAATTGGAACTTCACCGGCAATGCCGCCAATGGATTTGGAAACGCGACAATATTTGGCTCTGCAAAAGGTTAACGGAGTTTCTATTGCGATGAAAGACTTTACCGTTAATCGCGGCGGCGAATTCAGCGTTCCCGTTGAAATTCAAAATAGCGACGGAGTTACCGCGCTTCAATTAGAGTTAAATATTAATTCTAAATTATTCGACTTGAGCGGAATAACCAAATCCGAGAAATTAAACGGATTTAATTTGAATTATTCATTCAATGAATCTGCAAATAAATTGATTATTGCGATTGCCGGCGCTTCACCTTTAAATACCGACGGCGAATTGTTTTTCCTAAATTTAATAGCGGCGGAAAACGCAAAGGGAATAACGAGCAACAAGATTTACGTGGACAAATTTTTAGCTAACGAAACCGATTTTACAGCTTCCGCCGTATCCGGTTCAATTAAATTAATAGGCAAACCGGTTGAATACGGATTGGAACAGAATTATCCGAATCCATTTAATCCGTCAACAACTATTGAATATAAAATTCCCGACGACAATGTAAACGTAAGACTGACAATTTACGATATCAGCGGTCGGAAAATCAGAACAATAGTTAATACAAATCAAAATGCCGGAAGGTATAAGATTGTATGGAACGGGAGAAACGATTCGGGTTCGAGAGTTTCTTCGGGAATTTACATCTATAGAATTATAGCCGGTAAATATACCGCAATTAAGAAACTAATGGTTCTAAAATAAAATTGAATAATAACTTACCGGCGGTTATGCCGCCGGGTAATAAAATATTAGGTGGAAAATGAAAAAGCTACGAAAAATATTTTTCGCGCTGTTGATTCCGTTATATTCGGCTTTAGGCTTTTCCCATATCGGTTTGGCGGTTCATGATTCTACATTTATTGTCGGCGACGAAGCTTATATTCCGGTTTACGCCGATAGCTCATTAACGGGAAAGGATATCTTTTCCTACAATCTTCAACTTTCCTTTAATCAGAACTATATTAAAATTGATTCGGTTTTGGCTGGCGGAACATTAACTTCCGCATGGGGCGCGGTTTATTATAATACGAATATCGACGGCAAAATAAACATCGCATCCGCTGGAACAGCCGCGTTAACCGGGGAAGGAATTCTGCTTTACCTTCGAATAAAGATGATAAAGCAGGGTGGAACATATTTATCTTTTACGGATACGCTTAACAATTATTTTAACGAAGGCGATCCCGGTGTATTGTTGAACAGGGGTTATCTGAGGGTTAACGCTAAGCCCAGAATCAATATATCGCCAAATAACGCTCTTCTCACAGTGGGAGACACTAAAAAATTTAATGCCTATTCCGGTACGTCTCCTTATTTTTGGAGCGTGTCGAATTCTACTGTCGCTTCGATAGATTCAAACGGATTGTTAACCGCACTGCACGAAGGGTTTACAAAAGTAATTGCGTATGATAATAACGGAATAAACGACACAACCGATAATGTTGAAGTAAGACCTTTCAGATTAAGCATACGCGATACGTCGTTCTATAAAGGACTCACCGTTGATATTCCGGTTTACACTACGGATTTAACAGGGTATAATTATTCATCCGGAGATATTACTATTGCTTTAAACCAAAACATATTGACCCCCGAATCAATCATAACTTCCGGGACGCTGCTTCAGTCTTTTCCGGTTCCTTCTTTTGCATTTATAAGTGGAAAATTAAAAGTTGCCTTTGCAGGCAGCGGAACTTTGAGCGGAGCGGGAGTGTTATTTATTATTCATTTTCAGATAGATTCTGTAAATTCGGGCGCAACGTATTTAAACTTTGAAAGTATAGTTTTTAATGAAAACAAATTAGGCAACGGTCGGAAAGGTCGATTTTCCGTTCTTAATCCTGCCGCGCTTCATGTAAATCCTTCAACGGCTACTCTTTTATCCGGCGATTCGCTGAAATTTTCAACCTCAGGCGGAGTTCCGCCGTATAGCTGGTCGGTATCCGATCCTTCTCTCGCTTCAATTGACAGCGACGGAATGCTAACGGCAATTAAAGGCGGAATCGTGCGAGTTTTAGTCGAAGATACTTTTGCCGGAAGCGGCGTATCCGGGGAAATTAAATTATTCGACACAAAAGTCTGGCTGCCGGATACGGCGGCGAGCGCCGGGGCAAGCATTGACATGCCGGTTTATATGGGAAACATAAATTCCGGATATTCAATAGTTTCGCTGCAGACGGAAATTACTTTTGACTCTGCATACGTGAAATTTGATCAAGTTGTAAATTCAAGCGGACTAGCAAGCGGATGGTCGTTTACTCATAATAATTTAGGAAATAAAGTAATTATCGCAGGCGCTGGTTCAAACGGGTTTAACAGCGGAGGAGCAATGTTTTACATAAGGTTCAATGTATCTTCCACCGCAGCTAACGGCTTGAATACTTATTTGAATTTCGCTGAATTTCTTTTCAACGAAGGTTCTCCAAACGCGCTGACACAAAAGGCGAAAATCACTATCTCAAACAGCGCGCCTGCGGCGCCGTCAAACTTGATAACCGCACATGCCGATTATCATTATATCGATTTATCGTGGAATGACAATTCATTTAACGAAACCGCGTTCGTCATCGAACGAAGCGCCGGTTCCGCCGGCTCGTGGTCTGTTATCGATACATTAAGCGGAAATTCCACATCTTATTCGGATACGGGATTATCCGACGGCACAAAATATTTTTACCGTGTTAATTGTTTTAATTCTTACGGCGTTTCCGCCTATACAAACGAGCTGTCCGTTATTACTCATCTGCCGCCGCCGGGAAATTTATATGGCTTTATCACTCCGGAAAAATTTATCAGCTTAACCTGGGAAGACAGTTCGCAGAATGAAACAGAATTTATATTGGAAAGAAAAAACGGTTCATCGGGAACATACTTTGCATTAGCGTCTCTCGGCGCGAATGATACATCATACGTCGATTCCGTTGGGTTGACTCCCGGGCAGATATATTATTATAGAGTGAAAGCCGTGAACAGTCTTATTGCTTCCGAATATTCCGGTGAATTATCCGTTTCAATAGACGCGCTATTGCCTCCCGCTCCAACAAACGCCGCCACCTCGGCTGTTAATACTTCGACTATAGCGATTACTTGGATCGATAACTCCGATAATGAGGACGGCTTCCGGCTCGAACGGAGAGCTGATACAACGGGAGCCTGGGCGCAGTTCGCAATTGTAGATTCGAATATTACCGCTTATTCGGATACGGGACTAATTGACGGAACGAAGTACTTTTACAGAGTGCGGGCTTTCAATTCCGGAGGGAATTCAGCTTATACCAATATCGATTCAGCCGTTACCGAACTCGGCGCGCCGCCGGTTCTTAACGCCGTTAACGATGCTCCCGGACAAATTACTCTTGCATGGGACGACGCTTCACAGAGCGAGGAAGGATTCATAATTGAAAGGAAAGACGGCGAACCGTCAACCGCTTCGTTTAATGTTATCGACACAATTGGAGCTAACGAATTAACGTATATCGACAGCTCGCTAACGTCCGAAACGACTTTTACCTACAGAGTTAAAGCGTTCAATCTATTAATCGAATCGGTATATTCTCCCGAGCGGCAGGTGACAATTGTTTTGGTGGAAGACGAGAATACAATTCCCAAAGAATATTCGCTTTCGCAAAATTACCCGAATCCGTTTAACCCAAGTACGAAAATCCGTTTTTCAATTCCGGCTTCTTTAGATGGAGAAAGTAGATTTGTAACAATTAAAATATACGATCTGCTCGGCAGAGAATTAGTAACACTCGTTAATGAAAACAAAAAGCCGGGAAATTACGAAGTCGCTTTCAACGCGCAAAATTTGCCGAGTGGAATTTATTTATATCGCATAACGGCGCTCGCAGGGTCTTCCGGTCGTTCGGATAAATTAAATCCCGGTGAATTTATACAAGTAAAAAAAATGACTCTTATTAAATAGAAATTTAAAAAGCTCCGGAGAAAGAAAATAAGGCAATAAGAATCAATAAAATAAAATGTAAGAAAAAGACGAGATGATGGAAGAAATAATAATCTCGTTCAATTCGGACAGCGTTCTTTGGACAAAGAACCCTATCGGGGTTCCGGTATAAAAGGACGCCTGCGCGGTTTAACCGCACAATTAAAGGGCGAAATAAAAGAAGATAGTTCCTATAAAGAAACCCACAATTACGTTGATCAACTTTACCCATATAAATCCTTTTTTAGAAAAAGCGAGCAGCGGAAGCGTGCCGTGTCCATCCTGAACTATTGAACTCGCCAGCAAAATTCCGAGCGGCAGGGAACCGGAAGCAAAAAGGGAGATGAAAACAAGATGGGGACCCGATTCGGGAATAATTCCGATGAGAACGGCTATAATGAGAACAATGAAATAATTATCTTCAATCAGCGAATGCAGATTGACATACGCTTCGATAAAATGAATGAAAGCCAAAGCCGCGAAAGTCCAAATGAAAATTCTGAGCAGATGTTTCTTAAGCACATGCTTCCAAAGGTGGTCTTCAAGAAAATGTTCCGGCACAACAACTACAACGTACAAAGCTGCCAAAGTTACGATAGCTAATGTTATTCTGACCCACTGTTCTTCTTCTCCGGCGATTGTTCCCGCGGCGGTAAATAGAAACAACAGGGTTAGCAAAACGACCAGCAGGGCTCTCGGGAAAGATATAGTTGAGAAATTTCTTTTCAAGTTTGTCCACGTGGGAGAACAGTCGCAATGTTCTTCCTCGTGCAGTTCAAAACCGTGAGCTATTTTTTCGAGGAAAGAAATTTTAAGACTTATTTTATCAACAATAAATCCGGTCACAAATCCCACAACGGCAATAATTCCGGTTATCAAAAGAGCTTCTTTTGGAATTGCAGAAAACATAACATACGCTTCGTCGCCGGTGGAGGCTATCATTGTTGCGGTTAACGCGCCGAAAGAAACAACTCCGTGCGAATAGAGCGAAACAATTGTAAAAGAACCGAGGCATCCGGGAACTATACCGAACAGCACTCCCAATATTATTTGTCCGAATTTATTCCGTTTTAATTTTTTTTGCCACTCGCCCTTCGTTAAAACATTTAAGTATTCTATAAAAAGCATCATCGAAAACACGAATCCGCTTATCAGTAATGTATGATTTAGTATTTCGAGAAAATCTTTCATTCACACCTTTTTATTATCAACGATTTAAATTTATTAAATAATTTTTTGAGTCCCTCCAAAAATCTTCCGGGTTAACCCCAATAATGAATGTGGTAATGCTTTGAGTCGTTGGATTTGTTCTTGTGTTTATGTGTGTGAATTAAATTTGCCTTAATGAGCGTCTCTTTATCTTCAAGCAGATCGTTTAAATTGCCGTCGAAAATCAGCGAATGATCTTCGCTTAAAACCAATCCGCGGTCCCCAAGTTCGTTAGCGAGACTAATATTATTCGTGGCTGCAATAGTCGTAAGGTGAATTTCTTCGAGGAAATCAACAAGCCAGCCGGTTGTCCTGGGGTCAAGATTAGCCGTTGGTTCGTCGAGCAGTAAAACATCCGGCTCGAGCGCCAGAATTGAAGCGAGGCAAACTTTCTGTTTTTCGCCACCGCTCAGCTTGAACGGCGGAGTATCGAGGAAATTTGTTATTTTTAATTTCTCCGCCCAAAACATCACTTTATCATGTATGTCAAGATTATTTAACTGTTTTAACCCGAAAGCTATTTCTTCATACACTGTAGGATTAAACAGCATAGCGTTTGGATCTTGAAACAGCAGACAAATAGTTTTTCTGAATTTTTTGTTTCTGCTTTTATCCGACAGGTAACTTTTTATTATCCGGTTGTCCTCAAAAAAATATTCTCCCTTCGGCGGATAAAGCAGTCCGTTCAATATTTTAAGCAGGGTGGATTTCCCGCTTCCGTTTACTCCGAGCAGCACAACCCTTTCGCCGGAATTAATTTCGAAGTTTATATTATTAAGCGTTTCGTTATTTTCATAATTATAGAACACGCCGCGTACTTTAATCAGCATTAAAACACCTCGATTTCATGGCAAGCGATATATCCTTAGATGTATGAAAAGACGTTTGAAGAAAATAGAGAAAAGTC
>CAYNUJ010000056.1:0-17489 GCA_964400095.1 uncultured Melioribacteraceae bacterium | reverse complement strand
TTTACGTTTCACTCACTGTTTACGATATTTTGGGTAGAAAAGTCGCGGATCTAGTCAGCGGTAAAAAATCTCCGGGTTATTATTCGGTTAATTTTGACGCGGCGGATTTATCGAGCGGCGTTTATTTATATAAATTAACTTCTGGTTCGTTTACAGCGGTAAATAAAATGTTGCTGGTAAAATAAATTCAGATGAATATTGTAAACGCAATTATTTATATTCAACAGTAAAAAAGAACTTTTATAAAAAATGTGATATTTATGAGCGAAAAATTGAAAATGACAGACGGTTTGGAATTCTCCCTCTTCGGCGCGGGATTTTGGAGGATGCTTAGCTGGGGGAAAAGCAACGCGGAATTGAGGGCTTACGTCAACGCGCTGCTCGATTTGGGAATCAATACGTTTGATCATGCAGATATTTACGGAAATTACTTGTGCGAAAAGAAATTCGGTGAAATTTTATCCGGCGAAAGCGAATTCCGCTCGAAAATGCAGATTGTTACAAAATGCGGAATTAAATTAGTATCTGAAAACCGACCGGAGAATTCTTCGCACTGCTATGATACGTCGGCTGAGCATATTATTAAAAGCGCCGAAAAATCTTTAGAGAATTTTAATACGGATTACCTTGACGTTCTTCTAATACACAGGCTGGATTACCTGATGAATGCCGAAGAAACTGCGGGTGCGTTTGTTAAATTACGCGAGCAGGGTAAAGTTCTCTATTTTGGAGTTTCGAACTTCACGCGGAATCAGTTTGAATTGCTGCAGTCTTTTCTCCCTTTTCCTCTCGTTACTAATCAAATTGAATTGAATTTGTTCAATCTGTTTCACATTGATAACGGCGATTTGGATTATTTACAGATGGTTAAAATTCACCCGATGATTTGGTCACCGCTGGGCGGAGGACGAATATATAATGATGAATCCGAACAGGGTAAAAGAATCCGGTATGTTCTTATGGAACTTAAGGAGGAATTAAATGCCGGAATTGATCAAATTGCGATCGCATGGCTTTTAAAGCATCCGGTTAAACCGCATATAATTTTGGGAACCGGAAATTTAGAAAGAATTCGCGACGCGGTAAATTCCGGTAAGATTAATTTGACGAATGAACAATGGTACAGATTGTGGACGGCGTCTAAGGGTTACGATATTCCCTGAAATGGCAGCGGAACGGAGATGAGACGGAAAATATGGATTTTCACTGAGAAGAAAGAAAATATCAATTATAAATTAACTTTGAAATATGAGTGAAAATATTTATAAGTAATTTAATGTTGTGGAAGATTTAAGTATTCTCTGAATGGTTATAGATATGAAATTTAAGGAAAGTGAACATATTGAACTCAAAAAATCTACCGGTGAGTTGAAACAAGCAATAATTTCAATTGCAGCTATACTTAACAAACATGAGTATGGAGAACTTTATTTTGGAATAAAGAATGACGGCGAAGTTATTGGACAAAATGTAGGCGAAAAAACATTAAGAGATATTTCACAAGCAATTATTAACCATATTGAACCCAAAATATTTCCTGAAATAACGGTTGAAAAGCTTCATAACAAGAAGTATATAAAGACTTGCTTTCGGGGAACGGATAAACCATACTTTGCTTATGGCAGAGTGTATTTGAGAGTGGCTGATGAGGATAAGCAATTAAGTTCTGCGGAAATTGAAAAGTTAATTCTTGAAAAGAATATTTATAAAAGTCATTGGGATTCTGAAGTATGTGAATTGCAAACTGATTCAATTATTGAAGATGCATTATCAAGATTTATAGAAAAATCAAAATTAGCCGGTCGTTTACCGGTTAATGACGATAGTCCGGATGAAATATTGGTAAAATTGGGTCTTTCAAAAAATAATAAACTTACAAGAGCTGCAAAATACTTATTCACTAAAGAACATGATATTGAAATACAGGCGGCGGTTTTTGCCACAGATGAAAAAATCACTTTTCTTGATATTAACAAGTTCAATCTTCCATTATTTGATTTGCTGGAATCCGCTGAATCATATATCAAAGAAAAAATGAATTGGCGGGTTGAGTTTATTGATTTCAAAAGAGTTGAAATTCCTGAAATTCCGATAAAAGCCATCAGGGAAGCGCTGGTAAATTCCCTGATACATCGTGATTTTAACAATCCCAAAGGTAATGAAATCGCCATTTTCAAAGACCGTATTGAAATTTATAATCCGGGCTCATTCCCTCCGGGATTAACGCCGGAAGATTACATTCATAAATCCGAACGTTCTTATTTGCGTAATCCCAAAATTGCCGAGATGTTTTATCTGACTAAAGACGTAGAAAAATGGGGCTCGGGACTCAAGCGCATTTACAATGAATGCGGGGAAAACGGTATTGAAGTTTCATTTACTTCACTAAAAACCGGTATGATCACTACTTTTACAAGACAATTGTCAGTAATAGAAAAGTCCGAAAAAGCCGCTAAAAAGGTAGGTGAAAAGGTAGGTGAAAAGGTAGGTGAAAAGGTAGGTGAAAAGGTAGGTGAAAACGAAAAAAGAATTTTAGATGTAATTGGTGAGAATGGATATGTAACCTACAAACAATTGGCTTCTATTCTTAAAATAAGCGAAAAAAGTATTTTTAAAAATATTGAGAAACTTAAACAAAAAAGATTACTTAAACGTAACGGTCCTGCTAAAGGCGGGTATTGGGAAGTTATTGATGATGAAAAACATTTTTAGCTTTATTGTAAACCTTCTAAGATTACAATGATAATTGAAAGGAATATTTTCACCCGGTCAGTCTTAAATATTTTACTCTTATTCAATTTATAAGTAATTTAATGTTGTAGGAAATGATGAATTAAATAATTTAATGCAGTCCCAACAAACATTAGAAGTGATTTTGCGAAATATACGCGTTGCGTGTATTGGGAATGTTACAAGAAAACTGAAAAAGCGCACAAATACAAATTTCATGGCAAGAATTTTAATAAGTATCATTTTATTTTAAGGTTATAAAATGAGTTTTAAAACGAAACATAGAATTATAAATGGAGACAGCCGAAAAATGGCTGAATTGGATGACAAATCAGTTGATTTGGTTATTACCTCGCCGCCTTATTGGCAATTAAAAGATTATGGCACAGAAAATCAGATTGGATATAACGACAGCTATGAAGAATATATAAACAACTTAAATCTTGTTTGGAAAGAGAGTTATAGAGTTCTCAATAATGGATGCAGGCTGTGTGTAAATATAGGCGACCAGTTTGCAAGAGCCGTTTATTACGGAAGATATAAAGTCATCCCAATAAGAACAGAAATAATAAAATTTTGTGAAGCTATTGGATTTGATTATATGGGTGCAATTATTTGGCAGAAAAAAACTACATCAAATACTACAGGTGGAGCTTCGTTAATGGGTAGTTATCCAACGCCTAGAAATGGTATTATATCAATAGATTATGAGTTTATCTTATTGTTTAAAAAACTGGGTACGCCAATAAAACCAAGTAGAGAAATAAAAGAGCAGTCAAAAATGACAAAAGAAGAATGGAAAACATATTTTGACGGTCATTGGAATTTTGGCGGAGTAAGACAAGACGGTCACATTGCTATGTTCCCGGAAGAGTTGCCAAAAAGACTTATAAAAATGTTTTCTTTTGTTGGCGATACTGTTCTTGACCCTTTTCTTGGAAGTGGAACAACTTCACTTGCCGCTAAAAAATTAAACAGAAACTCTGTTGGTTATGAAATAAACGCTGAATTTATACCATATATTGAAAGAAAGTTAGATGTAAACCAAGTAGATATTTTTAATTCTGATTATAGTTTTATAAAACAAGAAAAGATAAATATTGATTTTAAAAATGAAATAAAAAAGCTGCCATATATTTTTGAAGATTTCCACAAATTTGATAAAAAAACTGACCCTAAAAAACTTCAGTTTGGTTCAAAAATCGACCGAAATAGTTCAGAGAGAAGAGAAGATTATTATTCGGTAAAAGAAATCATTAGTCCTGAATTAATAAAACTTAATAATGACCTTATTGTTAGATTAATTGGGGTTAAAGAAAAAAAAGAAGTAAATGGGAAAGCTATTGAATTTTTACAACTTAAAACCAAGGGGCAAAAGGTTTTTCTAAAATATGACGACACGAAACATGATGAAAACAACCATTTAATGGTTTATTTATATTTAAAGAATAAAACATTCTTAAACGCTCATCTAATTAAAAACGATTTAGCTGATGTGGATTTGACATTAAATTATAAGAATAAAACAAAATTTATAACTTTAAAAGAACAATATGGTAACAGTAACTCAATTAATATAGCATTTAACAGCCAATATATATATTGGTAGATAGAACTTCACCTGATTTAGAAATTGGAGAAATTTAATAATGGCAAAAAAGGAATTAAGGAAATACGCAAAACCTTTTGGCAAAAAGGAAAAAGTTTTAAACTACGCTAGTAATACATATCAACTTACGAGACCAAATAAAGTTGATGCTGTTATGGCATTAATACGAGAATGTCAACCCAAAGCGCTTGACGAATGGGAGAAATTCTATTTTGAAAAAGCATATACTAAGAAAAAAGATAGCGTTAAAATAACCAAAGAAACATTAGACGAACTTGGAGAAAGATTGTATGCAAAAATAACTGAAGTAGTTATCCCTGAATGGACAGCGGCTTTTGAAGATTTAACATTGCAAGACTGTAAGGATTATATTTATGAAGTTACGATTGTACGTACTTATGATGGCTTTTTATTAGAAAAATCTGTAATAAATGACGGACTTGCAAAAATATTTCCTGAAATAGAATTTGAAGAAAGCGATCCTGAATTAGATCATGCTGGCGATATTGATTATCTTGGTAAAGTTGGAGACAAGTATTTTGGGATACAAATCAAACCAATCACTGCAAATGCTAATTTTGGAAATTATAAGATAACAGAAAGAATGAGCGCGAGTTTTCGAGATTTTGAAAAGAAATATGGCGGGAAAGTTTTTGTAGTTTTTTCAACTCGGACTGGTGATAAAAAAGTTATTAAAAACAAAGAAGTTATTGAAGAAATAAAAATAGAAATTGAAAGATTGAAGAAAGCCAGCTTGTAAAAAAGGCTTATACATAATGCGAGTAAACTTCAAATATGAGAATAATAACAATAAATGAAAGTTGTGGTAAATCATAAGTTAATCGCTTCAAAATCATGCACTGCGCATCGTCAAAATATCACAAAAAGCCCAAAAACATTTTTAAAATAAATTTATTTTGTCCCATTTTATTGCTATTATTGGGACAAAGAATCCAATGACAATATCTAAAAAAATAGAATCTACAATAAAACAAACCGAAAAGGGAAAGTTAATTTTCATTTCGGACTTTTCCGGTTTGGGTAATTATGACACTGTTAGGAAATCGTTACAAAGATTTGTTAATAAAGGTTTAATAGTGAGAATCTCGAAAGGGATTTATTACATTCCCAAAAAAGACAGTGTTTTGGGTAATCTTTTTCCAACTGCTGAAGAAATAGCAAAAGCCATTGCAAAAAGAGACAAGGCAAGAATTATTCCAACAGGCGCTTATGCACAACATTTGCTTGGACTATCAACTCAAATACCAATAAATGTGGTTTATTAAACTGACGGTTCTGCACGCAGAATAAAGATTGGAAATCAAACTATTGTATTTAAAAAAACAAGTCCGAAAAATTTAAGTTTTGAAAGTTATTTAAGCAGTTTGTTGATACAAGCGTTAAAATCCAAAAAAGAAAACAACATTACGGAATCAGACAAAAGAGAACTAAAAGAAACCATTAAAAAATCAAAAGAACTTGAAATAATAAAAAAAGACATGCAAATAGCTCCTGTATGGATTAGAAAAATAGCGATGCAAATCTTATCAGAGATAGTAAATGAATTGGCTTAACTTACCAAAAGACATAATGGTTAAACTTTTGCTGAGGTTCAACAGAAAAACAGTTTGGTTATTTCAAAAACATATTAAATATGGGTGAACCTATGCAGCCCAAATACCTAACAAAATCAAAATTTAAAATTGCACACGAATGCCCGGTAAAATTATTTTACTTGAATCACAAAGAGTATCAGAACAACAAAGAAGATAACCCATTCCTCGAAGCTTTGGCGGAAGGAGGATTTCAAGTCGGTGAGTTGGCAAAACTTTACTTCCCCGATGGAACGGATATAAAATCTCTTGATTATGATGAATCCTTATCTCAAACAAATGAGTTTTTGAAGCGGGAAAATGCAATTATTTATGAAGCGGCAATAAAATTTCAAAATCTATTTATACGTATTGATGTTCTTGTAAAAGAGGGCAGCCGAGTAAAGTTAATTGAGGTAAAGGCAAAATCGATTGACGAAGTTACCGAAACTACATTTTTGAAAAAGAACGGCGAGATTCGAGGTAATTGGAGGGCTTACCTTATGGATGTCGCATTTCAGAATTATGTTATCTCAAATGCTTTTCCGCAATTTGAAATTGAAAATTATTTAATGCTTGCCGATAAAAACGCGGTTGCAACGGTTGACGGTTTAAACCAAAAATTTCTTTTAACAAGAGACGCCAACGGGAGAAAAGGAGTAACGGTAAGGGGAGATACTTCGCTTGCGGCTCTTGGAAATCCGATTCTAATAAAAATAAATATTGATGAAATTGTTAAGAAAATTAAAAACGAAGAATATGAAATTGCCGGAGTTGCCTATAATTTTGAAAATTATATAAAACGATTAGCGCAAATTTATGAACGAGGCGAGAAGGTTAAAGCGCCGATTAATGCGCATTGTAAAGACTGCGAGTATAGAGTTGCTCCGGCAAAATTAAAACCCGGAATGAAAAGCGGATTTGTCGAATGCTGGAAAGAGGCTTATGATATTCCGGCAGAAGAATTCAACAAAGAGATGATTTTTGATATTTGGTCGTATCGCAGAAAACAAGATTTGCTCGATAGACAACAGCTATTTATCGAAGACTTAAACGCGCAAGATTTTGCAGAAAATGTTTATGAACTTAACGGAGTATTATCCAACGACGAAAGACGCGCTTTGCAGATAATGAAAATAACGGATAACGACAATACTCCATTTTTGGATTTATCCGGATTAAAAGATGAAATGAGCGGTTGGAATTATCCGCTGCACTTTATTGACTTTGAAACGACGATGGTTGCAATCCCCTTTAATAAAGGGCGAAAACCGTATGAAGGAATTGCTTTTCAATTTTCGCATCACGTTGTTTATGAAGACGGACGCATAGAACACAAAGGCGAATACATAAATACAAAGCCCGGACTATTTCCGAATTACGAGTTTTTAAGAGCATTAAAACGTGAACTTGAAAATGACGAAGGCACAATCTTTAAATACGCCGCTCACGAAAATACTTTTTTGAATCACATTCACGCTCAAATATTATCGGAAAAAGAGAAGTTGGACGACGGAGAAGAACTGTTGGAATTTATTGAATCCATTACGCACAGCAGCGGTTCCGCTCCGTATGAATGGCGGGGCAAACGAGACATGGTTGATATGTTGGAAGTAGTTAAAAAACATTACTATCATCCGGCGATGAAAGGCTCAAACTCTATCAAAGTTGTATTGCCAGCGGTACTGAAAAGCAGTAAATTTATTCAGGGTAAATATTCAAAACCGATTTATGGAAGCGTGGGATTTCCAAGTTTGAATTTTGACAAAATGATTTGGATAAAAAAAGACGGTAACGGTGAAATTATAAATCCATATAAATTATTACCGAATCTGTTTGATGATATTTCCCTTGCCGGTATTGAGGATTACATCTCCGACCCGACTTTAGCCGACGGCGGCGCTGCGATGACGGCATACGCAAAAATGCAATTTACTGAAATGAGCGGCGAAGAACGCAAACTCGTTACCGAAAGACTG
This sequence comes from uncultured Melioribacteraceae bacterium, assembly GCA_964400095.1. Lineage (GTDB taxonomy): Bacteria > Bacteroidota > Ignavibacteria > Ignavibacteriales > Melioribacteraceae > CAYNUJ01. Next base: position 9,579 of record CAYNUJ010000056.1, on the reverse strand, counting down.
CTCCGCTATTGCGAACTCGACACGTTTGCAATGGTTGTAATTTATGAGTTTTGGAAAGATGAAATTAGGGGAATTTCTTAGATTAGTATTCTCACATCCCCAATAATTTTTTGTAATCCATAATTTGCTTTAAAACCAGTTTCGGGTTAGGAGAGCCGTAAGTTATTTTCCTTTCCAAACATCCTTCAACAGAGCAAAGATTATAGACGGATTCGTCGAACAGCGGCGAAAACTTTCGGTATTCATCCAGCGATAATTCATTGAGCGATTTCTTTTCGCTTACCGCGTGTTTAACTAATTGTCCGACAATGCCATGCGCTTCGCGAAAGGGGATCCCCTGTTTTACAAGCCATTCCGCTATATCTGTCGCAAAAATATAATCGCCGTTGAGTTCTTCAACAAATCTATTCTTGTTAAATTTAGCCGATTTGATTATGGCTTTCATTAAATTCAGAGCGTTAAAATATTGATTGAAAGAATCGAAAACGGGTTCTTTATCCTCCTGAAGGTCGCGGTTGTAAGAAAGAGGAAGACCTTTGAGAATTGAAAGCAGAGTAAACTGATTCCCGAATACGCGGGCTGTTTTGCCTCTAATCAATTCGGTGATATCCGGATTTTTCTTCTGCGGCATAAGGGAAGACCCGGTTGAATATTCATCGTCAAACGTCATGAAATTCCATTCCTGCGAACTCCATGTAATCATTTCTTCCGATAACCTGCTTAAATGCATCATACCGATAGAAACACAATTCAGAAAATCCAAAGCAAAATCTCTATCTGAAACCGCATCCATGGAATTTGTGCATAAATCGGAAAACTTCAATTCGCGCATAGTAAATTCTCTATTCAGCGGTAGGGAGGCGCCCGCGAGCGCGCCGCTTCCCAGCGGGGAATTATTTGTCTCCGACAGCGTGAACTGAAATCTCTTTTTATCTCTCTCGAACATTTGGAAATAAGCCAAAAAATGGTGAGCCAAGGATACCGGCTGAGCGCGCTGCAGATGAGTATAACCCGGTATGACCGTTTCAACGTGCCGTTCGGAAATAAGTAAAATCGCTTTTTGAAGTTCTTCCAAGGCGCTCAAAATTGAAGATATATTTTTCCTTATCCACATTCTAAAAATTGTCGCGACCTGGTCGTTTCTGCTGCGTCCGGAATGAATTTTATCTGCGGTCGCTCCGATATTTTCCTTTAATTTTATTTCTATTAGCGAATGAACGTCCTCGAATTTATCTAAATCGGTAATTCCCCTTTTTTCAAAATCTTCTTTTATCTTCTCCAATCCGAGCAATATTTCTTTCAACTCCGAATCGTTAATTATTCCGATTGAGTTAAGCATTTTGGAATGAGCGGCGTTCTGCTCAATATCCTCCAAAAACATAGCGGTATCGAAACGGATAGAAGTGGAAAAATCGAATGCCCGTTCGGATAGTTTTTTTTCGAATCTGTTACTCCACAGCATTTTCTAAAAATTCCGTTTTTCTTATTAACGACATAGTGTGATAGGGGAGCGCGGAGAGATCGATGAAACCCTGAGCCGCGGAGTGATCGAATGAATCTCCATCGGAATATGTTGCCAGCGATTCGTTGTAAAGACTGAAATCCGATTGTCTCGATAAGATTGTTATGTTGCCTTTGTAAAGGCTGATTTTAATTTTGCCGGTAACGTATTTTTGAGTGGATTCGACAAATTTCATAACCGATTCAAACAATGGAGAGAACCAATGACCGTCATAAATAAGATTCGCAGCTTTCGAGGAGATTAACTCTTTAAATCTCAGCGTATCTTTGTCCAGCACAAGCTTTTCGAGTTGAGTATGGGTTTTATGCAGAATTACGGCTCCCGGAGCTTCGTAAACCTCGCGGGATTTAATTCCCACAACTCTATTTTCAATCATATCAATTCTGCCTATTCCGTTTTCGCCGCCTATTTTATTTAGAATAGTTACAAGCTCGGAAGGGGAATAATCAACGCCATTAATTTGAGTCGGATTTCCGTTATTAAAAGTTATTTCCAATTCCGCGGCTTCGTCGGGCGCGAGTTCGGGAGATACCGTTATCTGAAACGCGTCTGCCGGAGGCGCGTTCTCGGTATTTTCCAATACTCCGCATTCCGTGGCGCAGCCCCACAAGTTTTCGTCGATGGAATAGGGGGATTTTTTGGTAATATTAATCGGAATATTATTTCTGACGGCGTAATCAATTTCATCCTCTCTTGTTTTGAATTCCCATTCTCTCAACGGAGCGAGAATTTTTACTTCGGGAAGAAGAGTTTTCAGTCCGATCTCAAATCTAACTTGATCGTTGCCTTTTCCCGTACATCCGTGAGCTATGATTTTCGTGTTTTCTTTTATTGCCGTTTCTACAAGCAATTTAACAAGCAGGGGTCTTCCGATAGCCGTCGCCAGCGGATATTCTCCCTCGTAAACTGCTCCCGCCTGCAAGGCTTTCCACGCGTAATCGGTAATAAAATCATCCGCAACGTCGTAAACATATACTTTGGATGCGCCGGTGTTCAAAGCTTTTTGTTTAAGCGCTTCCCAATCTTCTTTCTGTCCTAAATTTCCCGTTACCGCGATTATTTCCGCGTCGTATCTTTCACTAAGCCATTTAACCATTATTGAAGTATCCAGCCCGCCTGAATATGCTACTATTATTTTGTTTCTCATAATAAATTCCCGTTACAAATTATTATCTGATGTGAATTTTTCAATGAATTCAATTACATTATTTACTTTTGTTTTGGATAGCGGAATAACAAGCACCGTATCGTCCCCGCCGATAGTTCCCAGAATTTCATGGTTATTCAAACGATCGATGTAATGAGCCACGCCCTGAGCGCGCCCGGCGAGAGTTCTTATCACTATTAAGTATTCGCTATGCTGTATGCTCAATATTTCGTAGCCTATCAATTTAGCTATCTGTTTGCCGGATTCATCCGGATTTAAAACATACTGAATGCCGAATTCGGTTTTTTTGCGAATTACTCCCAAATCGGAAAAATCTCTGCTTAAAGTTGCCTGAGTAACCTTTATATCATCGCTTCGCAATAATTTTATCACTTGCTCCTGGCTCGTTATTGCGTAGGTATTGAGTATTTGTTTCAACTTTGTTTGTCGTTTGAATTTGCTTGGCATATTAACTCCTTAATTATTTTTAATTCATTAAAACTTTTTTAATGGCGGAAACTAATGAATCCGCTTCATTACGAGAAATAATAAACGGGGGTAACAAACGGAGGACATTGCCTTTTGCCGGACATGTGATAAATTTATTTTTCAGAAGTTCCGCGGCTGTGTCAGCGGAGTTAACCGAATCATTGAATTGAATGCCAAGCATCAGACCTTTACCTCTCACGGTTAAAATGGAATCTAAATTTAAACCTAAAATTGAATTAATCAAATACTCACCGAGAGTGTTTATCTGATAAAATAGGTCGTTGTTCATTAGATTCAAGACACAATTTGCCGCAGCAACTGCAATAGGATTACCGCCAAAAGTAGAGCCGTGGCAGCCTGGAGTTATTTTATCGGCTACTTTTTCGGAGCAAATTACCGCCCCGAGCGGAAGTCCGTTAGCTATTGCCTTTGCCGATGTAACTATATCAGGAGTTATGTCCTCGTATTGGTAGCAGAATAATTTCCCGGTTCTCCCCATTCCCGTTTGTATTTCGTCAATAATTAACAAGATATCGTATTTGTCGCATAAATTTCTTAAATCTTTTAAGTAACCCGGATAAGGAATATTTATTCCGCCTTCCCCCTGAATAGGTTCTACCATTAACGCGGCGGTATTGGCTGATATTGAATTTTCAATTGCCTCAATATCTCCGTATGGCACATACTTAAAACCTGGTAGAATCGGTTTGAAATTTTCCCATAACTTGTATTGTCCAGTTGCAGAAAGGCTTCCCATAGTTCTACCGTGAAAACTATCGATAGCCGTAATTATCTCAAATTTATCCGGATTGTAAAGTCTTGTGAATTTAATAGCCGCCTCAATTGCTTCGGATCCGGAATTAGAAAAGAACGCTCCGGCAAGACCTGTAGCATCGCATAAAGATTGAGCAATGGCATTTTGAGAAGAACTCTCAAACAAATTACTTACATGCCAAAAGTTCTTCATCTGCTTTTCAACAGCTTCAGTAATCAGAGGATGTTTATGACCAAAATTTGTAACGGAAATTCCGCATAAAAAATCCGTGTATTCCGCACCGTCGCTGTCATAAACTTTCGATCCATTCCCGCTGACAAACTCCACAGGATATTTTTTGTAAACGTTGAGTAAACTATTTGATTGAAGCGTCGTATTTTCCTTATGCGGCAACAATTTCAGTGCCTCCTTTTTGAGAAATGTTTTCAAATGATTTTGAATCTCCAATCCAAATTTTATCCACTCCGGCGTCCGATATTGCCATGGCGCTGTTGATTTTCGGAATCATTCCGTCGTTAATTTCTCCGCTGGCAATCCAGCGGTTTATATCGTTTTTAGTCAATAGAGGCGCCACGCTTCCATTAATAAATACTCCGGAAATATCGGAAAGAAAATAAACCTCGTTTACGTCGAATAATTTTACAGCTTCTTCAACAAAATAATCGGCGTTAACGTTAATTAAATTCCCGCTGCTGTCGGCACATATACTGGAAAGAACAGGAAGGAAACCGAAGTCGAGCAGGGAATCTATCCACTCCGGATTACCCGTTGACTTCGGTTTTCCCACAAAACCTAACTTATCGTCGATGATTTCGGCATTGAACAAATTACCGTCAACACCGGAAATACCGATTGCTTTAATACCGTTTTTATTTAATGCGGAAACTATCTGCTTGTTGAGTAATCCACCTTGAACCGCAGTTACTACTTCCATCATTTCTTTTGTAGTGATTCTTTGTCCGCCTATAAAATTACTTTCAATTCCCAATTTATCCGCCCAATTGGAAATTTGTTTCCCGCCTCCGTGAATGATGATTATTCTATTTCCTTCGGAGTTTAGCTTGTTAATTGTATCAATTAATAAGTTATTATTTATTAATTGCGAGATAATCTTTCCGCTAAGTTTAATGATTATTGTTTTCATATTAAGTCCTGTAGTAGGCGTTAATTCTAATGTATTCTTCTGTGAAATCGGTTGTTAGCCATTCTGTTTGCTCGCTTCCCTGGTTAAGATCAATAGAAATTGTAAATTCTTTTTTATCTAAAACAGATTTGGCTAAAGCTTCTTCAAAATTCGCATTGTAGCCTTTATTCAGAATTTTGATATCGTCGAAATAAATTTCCGCGGAATCGGGATTAAAAGCTATGCCGGCATTTCCGATTGCGGAAAGAATTCTCCCCCAATTAGCGTCAGCTCCGGCGATAGCGGTTTTAACCAAAGGAGAATTGACTACGGCTTTTGCAGCGAGATTGGCGGAAAGTTTATCTTCAGCATGTAATATTTTTACTTTCACTAATTTGGTTGCTCCTTCGCCGTCCTCAACAATCGATTTCGCCATCTTTTTGCAAATATCAAGGAGGACTTCCTCGAAAATTTTCAGCTTTTCATCATCCGATTCAATAGATATTCCCGAAACGCCGTTAGCTAACAAAATGACCATATCGTTTGTGCTGGTTTCTCCGTCCACAGAAATTTTATTGAATGAATCGTTTACGCATTTGGAAAGTAACCCTTGAAGAACCGCTTTCGGGATATTTAGATCCGTAGCGATGAACGCAAGCATTGTTGCCATATTTGGCATTATCATTCCGGAACCTTTGCAAATGCCGCCGATTGTACACTTCGAGCCGTCTTCAAAAATAATTTCGGCGGAAAAATGTTTCTTATATTTATCAGTCGTCATTATTGCTTCGGCTGCATCAATACCGTTATTTTTAACGGTAGAATTCAAAATTTCATCAATTCCTTTAACTAATAAATTAGTTTTCAACTGTTCGCCGATAACACCCGTTGAACTGATTAGAATGTTATGCGGCGCAACGTTCAATTTATCTGCAAGATATGTTTGTGTAAACTGAGCATTTATTCTTCCTTTTTCTCCTGTGGCGGCATTGGCGTTTCCGGAATTTATAAGGATTGCCGATATTTTATTATTGCTGCTGATTACCTTTTCCGAAATAACAAGCGGAGCAGCCTTAACTTTGTTTAACGTAAATGTACCGGCTGCATTTGCCGGAGTTTCGGAAATTATCAAAGCCAGATCTTTTTTCTTCTTTTTCAATCCGCAATGAATTCCCGCGGCTGTAATTCCTTTAACATCGGTAATCGAACCGTTCTCTAAATAGTGATAAGTACTCATATCAGCCTCAAAAATTTATTAATCCGAGTTTTTCATTCCAGCCGAAATGCTTGTTCATATTCTGAACCGCCTGCCCGGCTGCGCCTTTAATTAAATTGTCTATTGCCGATGTGATTACTATCCGCGATCCATCGGCATTAATATTTATATCGCAGAAATTTGTATTGACCACATCTTTTAGCTGTGGAGATTCACTTTTCATCCTTATGAATTGTGAATCCGAGTAGTATTCGTTATATAAATCAGCGTAATTATTTTCACTCTCGTTTTTCAGAAAGATAGTTGCAGTTGAGTAAATACCTGTAAAAACGGGGAGAATATGGGTTGTAAACGAAAAATCAGAGTTCATTCCGTATCCTTCAAGAGTTTGTACTATTTCCGGTTCGTGCTGATGTTTATTTATTTTATAAGCGTAAACGTTGCCGGATATTTCCCCGAAGAGTAATTTTTTAGAAGGTTTGGAACCCGCTCCGCTTATGCCCGAATAAGCGGAGACCGCAATTGATTTGATAATACCGGAATACTCTTTTACAAATGGAATAAGAGCCAATGAAACCGCAGTCGGGTAGCAGCCCGGATTGCTGATTAATTTTGATCCGTATTTTGTATCAGGCAGATCCGCTAAGGCATAATTTTTAATTCCTAATAATTTTTCTTCACTGTGTGAAAAGTTATACCACTTTTCATATTTATCCGCGCTGTTCAATCTAAAATCTCCGCTCAAATCTATTACCAATCCGGTTTTTTCAAGCAGGGAAGGAATTGCTTTCATCGACGATCCGTGAGGAAGCGCCGAAAATATTACATCGTGAGTCGCGGCAATTTCCTGCGCAGATAAGAATTTTTGGTTGGGGATCAGCTTTTCGAATTCGGGAAATAAATCGTACACAAATTTTCCAGCATTATTATTTGCGTAGAGTGAAATATTCCCGATTTTCTTATGATTAGAACATAACTTAATAATTTGTTTTCCGGCGTAACCGGAACTTCCTATTATACCTATTGATAACATGAGTCCTTCTGTGTAATTATTTTGTTTTATGTGATGTGTTTAAAATAAGATACCGCGATCACGGTCGTCGCAGATGTCCCGGAAGGATGTTATCGATATGTATTGTGAATTTAATAAACATAATTAATAATTTTGATTACTAAATTACACTTTGATTTAGCATACTCAATAAAATAAATGCATATAATCCAAAATATTAGATAAATAAATATAATATTACACAATAATGGATAACTATGCATAAACAAGTGAGTATTGAACCATTTAAAAGCAGCTTCAAACGAAATGAGAAAAGTTTGCGTGAATGCAAAACATCTTATTTAAGCGGAAGTTAAAGATATCCAGATTATAAGTACTTCTTCCGAAAGAAAAAAGATTAGCAATAAAGATTAGCAACTATTATTTTAAAGATGGTAATATTAATGATGTTTAATCAATCGTGAGAAATTTATGAGGGTACTCATAAGTGACGATGATAAATTTAATAGAGCGCTTCTAAAGAGACTACTGGAAAAGTATGAAATAGACTGCCTGCAGGCTAATAACGGGGCGGAAGCTTTGGAACTATTGAAGCAGGACAAAACGATTGACATCGTCGTTTCCGATATCCTCATGCCGGTAATGGACGGATTCCAATTTACGATTAATGTAAAAAAAGATAAGAACCTTTCATCAATTCCTATAATATTATATAGTTCTACTTACCGCGAAGAGGAAGATGAAGCTCTTGCATATAAAGTTGGCGCGGATTCTTTTCTGCTTAAACCGGCGCCTCCGGAAAAATTAATGAGCGAAATAAATAATTTGGTTGCGGGCAGAAAAAAGGGAAGTAAAAGTCCGTTAAAGAGAAATACAGTAGATTTTAAAGAAGATAAATACAGGCTTTATAACGAACGATTGATTAAAAAGCTTGAGCATAAACTTTTTGAATTGCAGCAATCTCATGAATTTGCAAGGAAAGCGGAAATTAAGAGCGGACACAATCAGCTTAAATATTTAACTGTGTTTGAAAACGTTAATGACGGTATTCTGCTTGTGCAGGATAAATTGATTATCGACTGTAATTTGAAAGTAACAGAGTTATTTCAAAAAGATAAAAGTGAAATTCTAAACAAAACCCTGTGGGAACTTTCACCTGAATATCAATTAAACGGAAGCTCAAGTTTGGTGCAATTAAAGGAAAAATTCAAAGAGGTTCTTGAACAAAAAAGAGTAATTTTTGAATGGAGCATTCTGAATTCCGATAACGATCTTATTGACGTTGAGATCAGTTTAAGCGCATTTTATTTAGACGATAAGACACAATTTCTATTTGTCTTAAGAGATTTAACCGAGCGGAAAAAAGCCGACCTTAACTTAAGGAAAGCATACCGTGAAATTAAAAATTTGAAAGATAAATTGGAAGACGAAAATGTTTATCTGAAAAATGAAATTAAGCAGTCTCATAATTTTGAGGAAATTATTACCCAGAACAAACAATTTCTGGATTTCCTTAATGTTGTTGGAGATGTTTCCAAGAGTAATACAACAGTGTTAATTACAGGAGAAACCGGAACAGGTAAAGAATTAATTGCTAGAGCAATACACCAACTGAGCAATAGAAACAAAAAATTTTTTATAAAATTTAACTGCGCGGCTATACCTCCGACATTAATTGAAAGCGAATTATTCGGACACGAAAAGGGGTCATTTACGGGGGCATATCAAAGACAAATAGGACGCTTTGAAATGGCAAGCGGAGGAACTATTTTTTTAGACGAAATCGGCGATTTACCGCTTGATTTACAAACAAAATTATTGCGGGTTCTTCAAGAAGGAGAGTTCGAAAGAATAGGAGGCAATACGACTATCAAAGCGGACGTTCGAATAATTGCCGCTACAAATCGAGATTTAGAAGAGATGATAGAAAATGGTAGTTTCCGGCGCGACCTTTATTACAGATTAAACGTTTTCCCGCTCAGAGTACCTCCTTTGAGGGAAAGAAAAGATGATATTCCGATACTCGTACAGCATTTCATTGATAAATATAGCAAACGACTCGGCAAAAAGATTGAGATCATTTCAAAATCTTCTTTGAAATTGCTAATGGATTACGATTGGCCTGGGAACATAAGAGAATTAGAAAACATAATTGAGCGTGCGGTTGTAGTAACTGGCGGGAAAAAATTAATCATTGGCGATTGGTTAAAACGTTCTAAAAAACTTCCCCGGAATTCTTTCCAGAGACTCGATGATATGGAAAGGGAATACATTCAAGATGTGCTTAAATATTGC
>CAYNUJ010000055.1:0-17597 GCA_964400095.1 uncultured Melioribacteraceae bacterium | reverse complement strand
ATCACTCGGCAATAGGAATTGGCAGCCGGTATTTTTCGGAGCGGGGATTTTACGATCAAATCTTTATTCACGAAATTGCTCATCATTGGTGGGGAAATTCCGTCACTCTTAGCTCATGGAGGGATATATGGCTGAACGAGGGATTCGCTAATTATTCCGAAGCGCTCTTTTACGAGAAACTCTACGGCGAATCGGCTGGAATTTCAACTCTCAACGGTATGCCGTTCAAAAACTATGACAATTCTCTTTCTAATCCGGGAACCGATGCGCTGTCTAAAATGACGTATTTCAACGGCGCGTGGGTTCTGTACGAACTGAGAAGGGAATTGGGCGACGGAATATTTTTCAACTTGTTGAAAGAATATTATAATTCCAATAAATATTTGAATGTCGATGTTAAGGAATTCCAAAAAATCTGCGAAAGTATTTCCGGGCGAAACTTGGATTGGTTCTTTGAGCAGTGGGTTTATTCTTCGTCGGTTTTCCCGAAAATTGAAGCAACAAAACTTTTCCGAAAAGGAACCGTTGAACTTAAGATTGTACAAGATGCCGTTGAAAAACCGTTTAGATTATCGCTGGACGTAAAGTTTGTCAACACTGCGGAAGGAACGTCTTTTGATTCGACGATTGTGTTGTCGAAGAAGACGGAGAATTTCCTCTTCCCTTCGGCGTTGTCTTCGGATTCCCTCATACTTGATCCATACAGCAGGCTTCCGGCGGCGCCTGAAATTAAATAGCCGAGGGAACATTTTATTAGAATAAATTGTAATTTTACAATTGAATAATTTTGGAAAACTTTTGACAGAATCAGCTTATTTTGTATCCGATCTTCATTTAGGATTAGAATCCAAAGAAAGGGAAAACTATAAAGAGAAAATTTTCGTGGATTTTCTTCTTAATCTACCCGACGAACCGGGGACTCTTTATATTGTCGGAGACCTTTTTGATTATTGGTTCGAATATAAAAGAGTTGTACAGAAAGGATTTTACCGGACTTTCACCGCTTTGAAATCGCTTACTGAAAAGGGATGGAAAGTGCATTATATTATTGGGAACCATGATTTTCTCCATCGCGATTTTTTCCCGGCTGAATTGGGAGTTCAACTTTATTTAGACCCGATAGAAACCGAAATTGGCGGAAAGAAATTTTTCATTGGTCACGGAGACGGCTTAATAAGCAACGATTTGGGATATAAAATATTAAAGAAAATTCTTCGCAATAAATTATCTCAATTTTTATTTTCTTTAATTCATCCTGATTTCGGGATATGGATTTCGAGTTTTTCGTCAAAAACAAGCCGTAATTATACTTCGACTAAAAATTACGGAGAGAACGATTCTCTATTTGAAGTTGCGAAAGAAAAAATTAGCGCCGGGTATGATTACGTTATTTTCGGACATTCGCACAGAAAAAAACGCGAAGAATTCGACAGAGGATATTATATAAATTTGGGATCATGGCTTGAGAAACCCTGTTACGGTAAATTTGAAAACGGTAAATTTGAAATTATTGATTTGGACTGAGAATGGCAAAATTAAAGAAAAAGAAAAAACTAAAAATTATTTCTCGACTTATTTTAACTCTTATCGTTTTAGGAACGATTACCGGCGGATATTTCTTTTTTCAATATGTCGTTTCCGGTTTGCCTTCTTTCGAGGAATTGGAAAATCCGAAACCTCAGCTCGCGAGTAAAGTTTACAGCTACGACGGCGAATTAATCGGCAGTTTTTTTAGACAGAACAGAATTTATACTCCCATAGACAGCATCCCGCATCATTTGATAAACGCTCTCGTTGCGACTGAAGACAGAAATTTTTATAATCACTGGGGAGTTGACCTTCAGAGGTTTGTTAAAGCGATGGTGAAAAATATTTTTCTATTCCGCCGGGAAGGAGCGAGCACCATAACGCAGCAATTGGCGAAAAACCTGTTTGAATTAAAATATCATAAAGAAACTTTGTTCGATACGATTGTGAGGAAATTAAGAGAGTGGGTTACCGCCGTTGAGTTGGAAAAATCTTATACAAAGCGGGAAATTTTAGAGATGTATCTCAACATCTCCTATTTCGGAAGGGGAGCGCATGGAGTAGGCGTGGCGGCGCATACGTATTTCGGCAAAAACATAACCGAACTTTCAATTCCCGAGTGCGCCGTTCTCGTGGCTCTTCTTAAATCGCCTTTCCGATACGATCCATATAGAAATTATAATTATTCGCTTCACAGAAGAAATATAGTTTTGTATAATATGTACGACGTCGGCATGATTACCAAGTCTGATTTCGACGCGTACAGAGCCGAACCGATAAACGTTGCGTCCAAGGAAACTGCCGAAGGTTATAAATCGACAATCGCTCCTCACTTTGTTGAATATGTGAGAAGGCAGTTGAGCAGAATGTCGGATAAATACGGTTTCGATATTTACGAAGACGGATTGACAATTAAAACAACGCTTGATACGAGAATGCAGAAAATTGCCAATAGAGTGGTTAAAGAGCATCTCGATAATTTCCAAAAAAAATTCGATAGAAATTGGGATTGGTCTGAAAATAAAGAAACTTTGGACGACCTTATCAGTAAAGCCATTAGAGGCAATAAACGGTATAGAACCGCGAAATCTTCCGAAGAAAAGAAAAAGATTGCTTCTTACTACCGGAATTCAAAATCTTTTGTCGATTCAGTTAAAATGAACGCTCAGGAAATTGAAGTAGGTTTTATCGTGCTTGACGTTAAATCAGGCGAAATACGTACAATGGTCGGAGCGAGAGACCCGTTATTTAAATACGGACTGAATCACACAACTCAAATTAAAAGACAGCCGGGTTCTGCGATGAAGCCGATTATTTACACAGTTGCAATCGAAAACGGTTTGTATCCGGCGTATCCGATATTAAATCAGCCGTTCGATTATAACGGCTGGGCGCCGAAAAATTTTGACGAATCTACCGGCGGTTTTACTCCGCTTCGGGAAGCTCTAAAGCATTCGATAAATTTAGTCAGCGCTCGGTTGATCATTGAAGATTATGTCCAGCTCTGGAAAGTAGGAGTTTATGCTTCCAAATTAGGTATAAAGAGCAAATTAGACCTTGTTCCGTCCATCGCGCTGGGAACTTCGGGAGTGTCTCCGATTGAGTTGACATCTGTTTACGCGACTTTGGGGAATAAAGGAATATATAATGAGCCTATGTCGATTATTCAAATTGAAAATAAAGACGGAATAATAATCGACAGTTTTTCCCCGAAGTCTCGAGAAGCAATTTCAGCGGAAACGGCTTACATCATGACAAATATGCTTGAATCTGTAGTGAATGACGGTACCGCAATTAGAACGAGAGTGATCCATCATTTTCACCGCCCGGCGGCTGGTAAAACGGGCACAACGCAGGATTATTCCGACGCTTGGTTTGTCGGTTATACGCCTCAATTGGCGGGCGGCGTTTGGGTAGGATTTGACGATAACAGAATTAAATTTACCGGCAGTTACGGTCAGGGCGCTAAAGCGGCAAATCCTATTTGGTCTAACTTTATGCGCGAGACTTACGATTCGCTCGATTTACCGTTAGAATATTTTGAACCGCCCACAAGCGGAAATGTTGTTACGGTTAGATTTTGCGCCGAATCTATTTACGAACTCGGGACGCCCCGTTTGTTTTCAAAAGACTGTTCCTCGGGAGAAGTGAGAGATATTATCAATATTAAGGATTTACCTCCTCTGTTTAACTCGGAAAGAGATACAACAATAAAGATAAATCCGAAATACTTGATTCCCGATTCTTCTTCTCACGAAGCGCTGGAAATCCTTGGAGATTCTCTTTAAATTAAATTGATTTGTTCGTATGTTTGTTTCCTGAATTTAATGTTTTTAAATAGTAAAAGTTCTGTTAAAAAATAACGCCCGGATGGCGAAATTGGTAGACGCGCTAGGTTCAGGGTCTAGTAGGAGTACTCCTGTGCAGGTTCGAGTCCTGTTCCGGGCACATATCCATTCGTATTTTTATTCATTTCTTCAGTTTTTTTATTAATTCCTATTTAATTATATTATCTGCTGATTTATACAAACTAAAATTAAGAATTGTTATTTATGGCAATAAATAGATTAAAAATTGTATTTCTGATGTCTGTTTTTCTTCCTTTGAGCTTATTTCCCCAAACAATCGACAGCCTGCTGGAAACATTAAATGCAAAAACTCTGAAAGAGCAGGTAAAAGTTCTCAGCGGCGAAGCCTGGAAATATAGAAGTAAAAAACCTCTTTACGCTTTAGCCGCGGGCAGAAAAGCGTATCAATTGTCCGAGCAGTTAAAAGATAATTCTCTTCTCGCATCTTCGTCTAATTTTATCGGAGTTATTGAAAGAAACTTAGGACATTTTGGCAAAGCTTTGCTCAATTATCAGAAAGCGCTTAAATTTTCCGAATTAGGCGGAGACTCGCTGCAGATGGCATACTCATATAATAATATCGGGGGTATTCACCGGATGCAGCGCCAATTTACTCTCGCGTTGGAAAAAATATTCAAAGCTCTGAAAATATTTGAGGGACTAAAAAACGAAAGGGGAATCGCGTTTTGCTATATAAATTTAGGCATAATTTTCAGAGAACGCGGAGAATATTCAAAGGCTTTGGATTATCTTAATAAAACCATTGAAATTAGAGAACGATTGGGAGATAAATTCGGAATAACTCTAGCTTTAAGTCATATAGCGGAAGTTCACTTTCAAAAAGGGGAGTACGAGGAAACTTACTCGACTTATCTCAAACTGCTAAATTCATATAGAAAATTGAACGACACAAAGGGAATAGCCTATATTTACGGAGGGTTATCTCTACTCCTTTATAAAAAAGGCGATTATTCCGAAGCGCTGAAATTCAGGGAGCGGTCGCTCGAACTTAACAGGCAGATAATGAATAACGAGGGGACAATCATTTCCCTCTGCAATATTTCTCGAATTTACAATAAACTCGGTAAATATAAAAAAGCTAAAAAAGCGCTTGACGAAGCTAAAAATATAATGAACAATACAGATTTAGTCCTTGCCCCTAAGCATTATCTTTCCGCTTTAAGCGATTATTATAGCGCTATCGGGAATTATAAAAAAGCGTTTAACGTATATCTCAAATATGTGGAATACAATGATTCCCTCCTTTCCGCCGAAGATGAGATGAGATTTGCGGCTATCGAAAGCATGTATAATGTAGAGCAGATGAATAAGAAAAATTCGATCCTTCAGAAAAACTTGGAAATCAAAAATAATCAGCAGATATTTTTAATCGTGCTTTCCATTGTCGGAGCTCTTTTTTTAATCTTTATTCTCTATAAAGAAAATCGAACGCGCAATTTGAATGCTAAACTTAAAGAAATTAATCAAGCGAAGGATAAATTTTACAGTATTATCGCTCACGATTTACGCAACCCATTCAATTCAATTTTGGGTTATTCCGACCTGCTGATAAACGATTATGATTCTTTTACAGATGAAGAAAGAATTTCTTCAATCAAAGAGATAAACAACGCAACAATTAAATTATACAACCTTGTGAATAATTTGCTCGAGTGGTCGCGGGGACAGTCGGTCAATCTAAAAGTAAATTTAGAAAAATTTCCTCCCTTTGGGGAACTCCGGAATGTTATTGAAATATTTAGGCTTGTAGCCGCTAAGAAAAATATTAAATTGGAAATTGCCGGAGACGAAAACGTTCAAGTTTTATGCGACGGTAATATTTTCCAGACTGTTTTCAGGAACTTGATAAATAACGCAATAAAATTTACGCACAAGGGGGGAACAGTAACAATTACCGTTAAGGATGAATCCAAAGAAGTGGAAATTTCCGTGGAAGACAACGGCGTGGGTATTCCCGAAGAGAAACTGAATGAAATGTTCAGCGTTTCTTTTAATAACACTACAGCAGGCACCGAAAAGGAGCAGGGCACGGGTTTGGGATTAATTCTTGTTAAAGAGCTGCTCGATAAAGTTGGGGGTAAAATTAGAGTGGAAAGTAAATTAAATGAGGGAAGTAAATTTATAGTATGTTTACCGAAGTAGAAAAAAACGAAGAATCGCTTCGGCGCGCTTATCAAGAAGCGGTTGAATTTACTAAATCTCATTACGAAAATTTTCCCGTAATTTCTTTTTTCCTTCCTAAGAGAATTTATAAACATGTTGCCGTTGTTTATCAGTTCGCGCGTACTGCCGACGATATTGCCGATAATTTCTCGGAACCCGTCGAAAAAAGATTAATCAAGTTAAATCGTTTTCGCGATAAGTTGACGAGTTCGCTGGACGATAAGTTTTCGAATGAATTTTGGATGGCTCTGCGAAATACAATTCTTAATTTTCAACTGAATCCGATTAATTTTATCGCTCTGCTGGACGCGTTTGAACATGATTTAAGGATCGCTTCCTATGAAACTTTGGAGGAGGTTTTCAATTATTGTTCCAATTCGGCAAATCCGGTCGGAAGAATTATTCTGGAATTATTAGGCATTAAAGATACAAAGTATTTTGAGATGAGCGACAAAATCTGCACAGCTCTGCAAATAACTAATTTCATTCAGGACGCGCGCACGGATATTACAGCCGGGAGAATTTATTTCCCGAAGGAAATGCTCGAAAAACACGGCGTTCCGATAGAATCGTTGAAAGCGCTTGAATATACGCCGCAGCTTAAACGCCTTTTGGCGGAACTCTCCGGTTTGCTCGAAAAAATGTATTACGAGGGAAGACCGATGCTGAATGTTTTACCGTATAGAATGAAAGTACAGATCGGCGCGACAATTAACGGCGGACTGATGATATTGGAAAAAATAAAAAAAAATGAATTTAACGTTTTTAATTATAGACCAAAATTGAGTAAATTGGACTTTGTTAAAATATTTGCTAAAACAATATTGACGGCGGAATGAAAAATGAAGCGAAAAATATAGCGAGAAAGAGCAGTTCGAGTTTTTACTACGCTTTTAATTTATTGCCGGCGGATAAAAGAGAAGCGATGAACGCTATTTATGCCTTCTGCAGAAAAACCGATGATATTGTTGACGAAGGAGACGAGACAGACGAACTGCGGTATGAAAATTTACGCAGATGGAGATGCGAACTGGAAAGTGCGCTGAACGGGTCGTCCAATTTTTATCTGCTCAATAAAGTCGTCGCCTCGATTAAAAGATTCAAAATCCCTCTCGATCCGTTTTTCGATCTCATTAAAGGGATGGAAATTGACCTGCAGAAAAAAAGATTTGCCAATATAGAAGAACTGCTGGACTATTGTTACAAAGTAGCATCTACCGTGGGGCTTATGTGCATTGAAGTTTTCGGCTACAAATATTCCTCAGCCAAAGATTTTGCGGTAAATCTCGGGCTTGCGCTGCAGTTAACAAATATTTTACGCGACGTAAAAAAGGATGCTGTAAACGGAAGAATTTATCTGCCGAAAGAAGATTTTGAGAAATTTAATTATTCCGAAATAGAGCTTTTGAATAACGTGTACAACGAAAATTTTGTTTCTTTAATGAATTATCAAGCTCAGAGAGCGAGAGAATATTTTTACCGCGCGGATAAGTCCCTCCGGTTCGAAGATAAACCCGCCATGTTTGCCGCTAGGGCAATGCAGCATATCTATTTCAGATTACTGCGGCAGCTTGAGCGCGCTAAGTTTAACGTTTACGAGGATGATATCAATATTTCGAAATTCAGTAAAATTTCTATTGCGCTCGGTGTTTGGTTAAAATATAGTTTAGTTTATTGATGAAAAAAATCATTGTAGCCGGAGGCGGTTTTGCCGGGTTAGCGGCTGCGTCTCTTCTCTGCGAACAAGGACACCGCGTTACCCTTTACGAATCCTCGCCTAAATTGGGCGGAAGGGCGTATTCCTTCCAAGACAAACAAACCGGCGATTTTATTGATAACGGTCAGCACATTTTGATGGGCTGCTACGGTTACACGCTGGACTTTTTAGAGAAAATAGGCGCCCGGAAAAATTTCAAATGGATATATCCTCTCAGAGTTAATTACGTTGAAAGAGGCGGACGGCAATTTAAATTGAACGTGAGGGGCAAGTTATACCCGTTCAACTTTTTAGGCTCCGTTCTCCGTTTCGGCGCCCTGCCGTTCCGTAAAAGATTGAAATTACTCCTTCCGTTCATCAGTCTCTTAGCGCCGTTGGAGCATAGAGATTTAAATATAATTGACTGGCTTCGAAGATATAATCAGGATGACGAAATTATCAAAGTATTTTGGGAACTGTTGACAGTCAGCGCGTTGAATTCCAATACGGAGAAAGTATCCGCCGAACAATTTAAAGAAATTCTGAAAATAATTTTCTTAAGCGGCGGAAAAAGCTCCGCGATACTAATTCCGTCTATGGATCTAACGAAAACTTATGTTTATTACGCGGGAGATTTTATTGAAAGAAGAGGCGGAAGGATCAAACTTTCGGAAGGGATTAAAAGAATTGAAATTGCCGAAGGGAAAGCGGTAAAAGTAGTAACGGAAAAATCCGAATTAACCGATTTCGACGAGATTGTGCTGGCGGCGCCTTCTTTTAAAATTCCGGAAATATTGGAAGAAAAATATCTGCCTCAAAAAATTTCCATTCTCAATTACTCTCCTATCGTTACGCTTCATCTTTGGTTAAATAATAATCCCTTTACCGAACCTTTTTACGGTCTAATCGATTCGAAAGTACATTGGCTCTTTAACCACGAAAGCCACATAACCCTCGTTTCGAGCGCCGCGGAAAATTTAACCGGTTATTCAAAAGAGGATTTGGAGCGGATGTTAATTGACGAACTTAAAAACTATTTCCCCGTATTTTATCCGGACCTGGTAATTCATAAAAAGATAATTATTGAAAAAAGAGCCGCTTTTGCCGTCACTCCGGAAGTTTACCGCAGCGGTATGCACGCGACTGAAATTGCCCGAGGTATTCATTTTGCAGGGGACTGGACGGATACCGGACTTCCGTCAACTATTGAAAGCGCGGTTAAAAGCGCTTACCAAGTTGCGCGAATGATAGAGAAATCTGTTAATTAGCTTACTTTTAGCAAAAAATATACGATATTTTCATTATTTTTTATCCTATTATTAGATTTTTTTTCTTAATTTCAATATATGGATTTTTCCATTATTATATTAAGATTAGGAGGCAAAAATGACCGGCTTAAAATCGAAATTAAAAGAGAAAATTGAGGGTTGGCGTCCGCGTACCGTAAAATTATTGAAAGAATATGGCGATGTAAAAGTCGGCGAAGTAAGTATTTCGCAGGTAATAGGCGGAACGCGCGGCGTTAAATGCTTAACAACGGATATTTCATATCTCGACCCGTTCGAAGGGATCAGATTCCGCGGTTATACCATTCCCGAAGTGTTGGAGAAATTACCAAAAGTTCCGGACGGAGAATCGCCTTATGTGGAGGGATTTTTCTATTTACTGCTTACCGGCGAACTCCCGACCGAAAACGAAGTTTCGGAAGTAGCGGAGGAATTTAAAAACCGAAAAAATGTCCCGTCGTATGTTTTTGACGTAATCAAAGCGATGCCAAAGGATTCTCATCCAATGGCAATGTTTTCAGCCGCGGTTGTTTCGATGCAGAAAGAATCCGTTTTCGCGAAACGTTATCACGAAGGGCTGAACAAAATGGATTATTGGGACCCCGTTTATGAAGACGCGATGAATCTTCTGTCTCGTTTACCCGAAATTGCCGCGTTTATTTACAGATGGAAATATAAAGGCGGCGATATTATCGCTCCGGATCCCGAATTGGATATGGGCGGAAATTTTGCTCATATGATGGGTATTGATAAACCTTACGATGATTTAGCCCGTCTCTATTTCTTACTTCACAGCGATCACGAAAGCGGAAACGTCAGCGCACATGCAGGGCATCTTGTGGCAAGCGCGTTGTCGGATATATATTATTCTATTTCCGCTATGCTCGACGGTTTAGCCGGACCGCTGCACGGATTGGCAAATCAGGAAGTGCTGCGCTGGATTCAAGGCGTTCGAGAAAAAATGGGAGGCAAAGTCCCTACGGAAGAAGAGATGAAAAAATTTGTTTGGGATACGCTTAATTCCGGTCAGGTTATTCCCGGTTTCGGTCACGCGGTTCTTCGTAAAACCGATCCGCGTTATATGGCGCAGAGGGAATTTTCGTTGAAACATCTCGGCGATGATGAATTATTCCAGTATGTAAACGTTCTTTTTAATGTTGTTCCGCCAATCTTGGAAGAACAGGGCAAAGCAAAAAATCCTTGGCCTAATGTGGACGCGCAGTCGGGCGTTATACAATGGTACTACGGAGTGAGAGAATACGATTTCTATACCGTCCTTTTCGGAATAGGGAGAGCTTTGGGCGTTTGCGCAAATATCGTTTGGGATAGAGCCTTAGGCTATCCGATTGAAAGACCTAAATCAATTACAACCGATATGATGGAAGAAATTGCGGGAATAAAATAGTTACTAACCTTGATTAAATTCATTTTTACGGCTATCTTGAACATGTTCAGGATAGCCTTTTTTAATAGCGGAATATTACATGAAAGCAAAATTAGAGGAAATTAAGTTAGCGGTTTCATCCGGCGAAGCGGCTCTATCCGAAGAGGATAAATATTCTCTTATCAAAGGCTTCAATTACCTAATTAAAAGTTTACCGGCTTCGGATTTATCCGGCGAGGGGCTGGAGGCGCTTAACGATATTTATCTTAATCTCTATTCATCAAATTTGGCGGGAGTGTTCGCCTCCAACTTAAAAATAAACGACTATTTCCGACTCGGCGAATTTTTAATACATAATTACGAAGACTCTTTAAAACCGGTTATTCACGGTTACTTGAATTTGCTGCGGCACAAAAATTTTCTAACGCGCATTAAAGATACAGACCGATGGACAATTCCGATTTCGGAAATGATAGTAAAAAGTGATTTTACTTTTGACGTTCTTTTAAAGCAGAGAATTAAAGATTACGGAAGCCGGACTTTTTTGCGGGTAATAAAAACCAACGGCGAGGAAAAGATAAGCTGGAATAAAGCCGGCGAAACAGTCGAGCAATATTCCAAAGCTCTCCTTTATCTTCAACGCGAAATTGGAGGGAATGAAGTTAAAGCCGCGTTCCTGATGGAAAATAGTCCCGAAATTGCGCTGCTCGATTTTGCGTGCCTGAGTTCGGGCATTGTGAATGTAATGATTCCAGCTAATTCCGTTCAGGCTCATATTGAATATATTTTAAATGAAAGCAAAGCGGAGATAATCTTTGTCCAGAATGAGAAACAATTATTTAAATTAAACCAAATAAAATCAGAACTGAGATATCTGAAGAAAATTATTTTAGTTGAGGGGAGAAGTATCCAGGAAGAAATAATTCCGTTCGATATGTTCAAAACTTTTTCAAAATTGAAGAGCGATGAGGAACTCACTCTTCCGAAAATTAATGATTTAGCTACAATTATGTACACTTCCGGCACAACCGGCGAACCGAAGGGAATTATGTTTTCGCAGAGGAACATAATTTCCAAGAGATTTTTCAGGGCGCTCGCGCTGCCTGAAATTGGCGACGGCGACCGGTTCTTATGTTATCTGCCTTTATTCCATACATTCGGCAGATATCTTGAGTTGATGGGCTCATTATTTTGGGGGGCGCAATACGCGTTTATGGAAAATCCATCCGTCGAAGCCATGCTGCACGATATGAAATTGATTAAACCGACCGTATTTATTAGTATTCCCAAAAAATGGATACAGCTTTATGAATGGATTGGCTCCCATGTAAATATTGAATTGGACGATACCGAAAAGATTGCCGAAGGCGTTGCATCCGCTACCGGCGGTGAACTTAAATGGGGACTTTCAGCCGCGGGATTTTTACCGCCCGAAATATTTAATTTTTTCCAGGAATACGGCGTCGAACTTTTAAGCGGATTCGGCATGACCGAAGCCACAGGCGGAATAACAATGACTCCACCGGGGAAATACAGATATAATTCTCTCGGCAGTCCGCTTCCGGGAATTGAGATTAAAATTGCCGACGACGGCGAACTTCTTATTAAAGGCGATTATGTTATGATGGGTTATTACGGAAAAGCCGGAGAAGATACTTTTACGGACGGATGGTTCCCCACGGGGGATATTATGACGATGGATGAGGAAGGTTACATCGAAATTATCGACAGGAAAAAAGAAATATATAAGAATATTAAAGGGGAGACAATCGCTCCGCAGAAAATTGAGAATTTTTTCCGCGATTTCGAAACCGTAAAACAAGTTTTCCTCGCGGGCGACCATCGCCCTTTTAACACTGTTCTGATTTATCCGAATTATAAAAGTCCGAATTATAAATTTGATAAAATGACTCAGCTTCAGATACAAGAATATTTTTCTTCGGTTATTGTATCAATTAATAAATTCATGGCTCCGTTCGAGAGAATACTGGATTTTCGTTTAATCGAAAGACCGTTTAGTTTGGAGCGGGGAGAGTTGACTCCTAAAGGCACTTACAAAAGACGGGTAATTGAAAAGAATTTCGACTCCGTAATTAATGAGATGTATCAGCTTAACTATGTGAGTATCTACGCGAATGAATTGGAAATCCGAATCCCGAACTGGTTCTTACGCGAAAAAGGATGTTTAAGCAGGGATATAATTTTCGAGGATAATAAAATTATTATTCCAAAGCAGGACGCTTCGTTGAATATCGAATTACTCGACTCGAAGAATTTGACGGTTAGAATCGGTTCGTTTATCTATACTTTGAAATCGCTTTATGTCGATTTTCAAGCTCTGCTTACTACCCCGATGTATTGGCTCGGAAACAATGAATTTATTGAGTTCGCCAGTAAAAGTCTGATAGCTTGGGCGAGAAAGAAGAAATCGGTTAAAACGATTGAATTTATCGGCGTTGCAGAGAGACATACTTTTGACGCCGGTCGAATCGGCGAGTTGGAAAACGCGATTGCCAAACGGGAATATTCGCTCGAAGCTTTGAATAACGCCGCGCTCTCTATTCAACAGACGGAGGACGAGAAATCAATTCCGGGTTTTAAATTGATTTCCGATATACTGAATGATAAATCGCTTTCAGTCTATTATTTGGCTGTCGGAATTCTTGAACGTCCGGGTCTTGCCGGAAATGATTCGGTTCGGAGAAACTTTTTGCTGCTGTTGCATGAGCATTTGGATGAGAAAAATTATATTGACGTTATGCGAGAGTATCTGGCTATTACGCCGTCTCTCATCGACAAAGAAATATCGCTCAAACTCGCTTCGAAAAAACATATCAGGAAATTCATTAATTCATTTGAATTATTGCTTGAAGAGGAATATAAAAGAATTTGCGGCGGCGCGGGCGGCGGAATAGCAGAATCGTTATTCAATTTTTTCGAGGCTCTCACTATAAAGCACCCAACGCTTTACGACCGTGTGAGAAGAACAATTACCTATTATCAAATCCAATCGGCAAACGCGGAAATATCCGCTCTTGTTAAAAAATATAGGAAAAGAATAAGAGAAAATTTCCGGGCTTGGCTTGGACCAAATCAATCGCTTGCGGTTGACCCCGAGACAGAGGACGAATATGAATGGAGCGACGTTATTATTCTCGAAGAAACAATCTCGGATGAGGATAAAAATAGAATCGTAAACGCGATAACCGATACTCCGCTTATTAGAGAGGCGATATTTTTGTTTTCCGGCGGAAAATTAATTCGTCTCAGCGATATTCTTCCCGGCGGTATTTGGGTAAGCCGGATTAGAGAACTGAATAATAAAAAGATTTTCCGCGCGAGTATTCAAACCAGATTTCACGGCGCTTTCGATTTGGTTATCACTCTAATTGACAACTCAAAAGAAAAGAGAATTCTCGATGAAATAAATTGGCTTATTCTTGCCGGTTCAAGATCCTTTTTACACGAGTTTGTGGAAGATTTCGGGGGTTTTTGGGCGGAGTATAATATTTGGACCGCGAACTTTATTCAGGGGGAAAGCGTTCATAAGTACTTGAGCAGAGAATCGAAACATACAAACGAAACTGTTGAGGTGAAACTTTACAATTTATTCCCGTTCTTTGTATGGAACGCTTCCGCAGCGTATTTCAATTTTTGGAAATTAACGGACTTCACTCTAATGTTCGGCAATACGACCACAGAAAATTATATTGTTCCTCCGCACGATTATCAGCAGGGAACAAAAGTTATTTCCCTTTCTGAAAGAATTCCGTTCAACGGATTACTTAATTTAATCGAAAACTTTTTTGAAGGTTTTGTTAAGGAGTCATTCGAAGAATTTCCGTATCTCAAAAGAGATTCGGTATGGTACTATATTTATTCGGGTTTAATAAATTCATTGGGAGCGCCGGAAGGAATAAAACTTTTGGAGAAACTAAAAGATGAATTGGTTTCTAAGGAATTAGGCGCTGAGTGGACGAGCGCGCGTGAAAGACTCGTGGAATTTTTGAAGAAGATTCAACTGAACGGGTATCTTCCCAAACAACTCTACTTCGCTATTAAAAGGTTCCACAGATGGTTTAAACTGAATGAAACAGCCGAGCCGGAAGTGCAGGCAAGTATGCTGGCGGATTTATACGAAACTTACAATCTCAATTTACTCGAGGAAACATACCCGGCGGTAAGACTCCGGTTTTTCAAGAATACGGTATTCATAAATTCTAATAAAGATTTATCCAAACTACTCCTTGAAATAATTCAAAAATTCACAAGCGAAAAATTGAATTATACCGAAATACAGGAAATGATTTCCGATAGCGGCGTTATTAAAAACTGTACGGAAAATGAGAAGTTCTTCCTAACGCGTTTGACCTTTCCGCATTTGCGTCCGCACGATACGGCTAAATTCATTGACGTTCGCGGGCAGGGGATGAAAAAGACAAATTTAGTAATTCAACTGATTGACGTTGACGGGAATCCTTATTCCATCAGAAATCCGATTTCGCCGAAAGAAATTGCCAAACTGCATCAATTATTTTTGGAAGCCAGCCTGCTCGTTAATTTCCGTCCGGAACACGATTATCTTGTCGTTATCTCCGAACGCGGATTTATTATCGGCGGATTATTTTTTGTTAGAACCGAAGGTAATTCAATTCACATGGAGAAGATAGTGGTTTCTAATTCTTACAGGAGAAAAGGCGTGAGCGAAGGATTGATGACTGAATTTTTTAACCGCGCCAAAGGCGAAGGCGTAAAATTTATTACCACCGGATTTTTCCGACCGGAGTATTTTTATAAATTCGGTTTTAAAATTGCTCCCAAATACAGCGGGCTGGTAAAGGAATTATCTTAATAGAAGCCTTTGCGAAACTTCCTTTTGTCATATTGAGGGGTTGTCCCAAAAGTAAGCCTGTCATTTCGAAGGAGCGAAGCGACTGAGAAATCTTTTGAATTTGCCCCTTTTTTTTTAGATTTCTCCCTTCGCGAACAATGCTGTCAACTTAAAAGAAATAAGTGGAAAAATGGGAATTATTTTTCATTAGTTCCTATTTGGTAGTTTTCGAGCAGAGAGATTTTTAACCTATCCACCCCGCCCTCCTTCCCTTAAACAAGGGAAGGAGGGAGTGTAAAAGTCCCTCCCTTTGAAAAGGTAGGGGTTTGGGGTGGGTTAAAAATTATGGATCCACCGCAATATCTAAAGTTGACAGCATTGAACAAAGAGGGGGCTTTAATTATCGAAATGATTTGAAAACTAAATGTATTTAGGCAGTGGAATAGAATAACCCGGTCAGTTATTCTCAACTCGAAGAGACCCGAGAAATATCTGGGAGAAATTATTCTTTTTGTAATCCTGCGCTTATCCTTCCAAATTGTTATCTTTACTAATAGAATTGAGATTGTTCATACGGCAATAAACAATCGGAGAATCCAATGGATATAATTTTTGCGACAAAGAATAAAGGCAAATTACGCGAAGTTAACAAAATACTTGCCGACACTAATTTCGTGATACGTTCGCTTGACGATTTCAGCGATGCGCCGGAGATAATTGAGGATGCCTCCACATTCGAGGGGAACGCGCTGATTAAAGCGAAAACCGTATTTGACGAATACCGTCTGCCTGTAATCGGAGACGACAGCGGTCTGGCGGTCGAACAGTTAAACGGAGCGCCGGGAGTCTATTCAGCTCGTTATGCCGGAGAAAATTGTACTTATGAAGATAACAACCGCAAAATGATTGAGGAATTAAAGAAATATCCGCATCCGCATCCGGCAAAATTTATCTGCTGCGCGGCGTATTATAACGGCGGACAATATGTAACCGCATCCGGGGAATTGAAGGGAAATATCATTACGGAATTCCGCGGAACAAACGGATTTGGATACGATCCTATTTTCATTCCGGAAGGATATGACATTTCGATGGCGGAAATGAGCGCGGAAGATAAAAACAAAATAAGTCACAGAGGCAGGGCGTTTTCAAAATTGAAATCCATGCTCGTCGAAAGGAATTTGTTATGAAAAATATAATATTATTTTGTGCCGCTTTATTTATGTTAAACGCATGCAAGGGGGATAGTTCTCCTGTTGAAGATAAAATTAAAATTGAACCGGTCACCGCGCGGAACTATTACCCTGGGAAAGTCGGCTCAATTTTCAAATATAAAGTAGAGCGTGTGGATACATCGGCTGTCACGGCGGATAGTTTAAGCGTTAATTTTAATTCAATAGATAGCTTGGTAAAATACAACGGAATTGAATATTTCGCTCAGAACGGGAGTTTATTGCTTAACGGAGCAAACGCGCCGACGAAAATATTATTCAGAAGAACCGACGCCGCTGTTTATTTTACAATTGATACAACCGGATTCAATCTGCTCTTGCTGGATAGTTTACTGCAGGACATAACGATCAATTCCGATCCGGAAGCGAATATATTTTCTTTCCCATTATTCGACGGGAAAAGCTGGACGGCTTATAAATTAAACATAGGCATCGGAGCGTTCGAGTTATCTTTGGTGGACGTGCGGGCGGATTATTTGGGCGCCGAGCAATTGAAAATTCCCGCGGTTGAAAATCCGGTTGAAGCGGTTAAAATTAGATACGCCGCTACTATCAAAATACCGGATCCGAATAACTTAACTAACTTCACCGAGAGTAAATTCGATTTATTCGGCTGGTTTGCTGCGGATATCGGGTTAGTGAAATTTGAGGGAAATATTTCGGCGGTTAATCTCCTGATCGGTTCGGATGTTCTGCCTGCCGACAGTACGTCAATTATCAGGGAAACTTTGAGTGAGTTCAGTCTTTAGATTCGGGGTTTAACTATTGTTTTGGTATGGATGTATGCGCGACTTTAATATGGGATTAGGTATGGATGGATGAAGAAACTTTGCGGATGCGAAGCTTACAATTGACTTAGGATGATTGGATGAAAAAAGGAAAATCATTAACATCCGCAGTCGAATATTATTAGAAACCTTTGAATAACCGACAAATTGTCATTCTGATCCCGACGATTTTTGTCGGGAGAAGAATCTCAATGTTACTCAAAATCGAGATATTTCGTCCCGTAAAGCGGGACTCAATATGACAAAAGGGGATCTCGCAAAGGCTTCTATCAATAATAAATCATCAATTCTTTTAATCTGTGATTTTCTTAAGACATATAA
>CAYNUJ010000054.1:0-17753 GCA_964400095.1 uncultured Melioribacteraceae bacterium | reverse complement strand
CCTCTTATTAATTGAACCACATCGTCAATGCGCCATCCGATAACGTCAACAATGTCGCCGTCTTCGCCCTGTCCCACGCCGGTTATTTTATCTTCCGCTTTCAATTCGCCGTTTTTGAATGCGGGTCCTCCGGGAATGATGCGGGCGACTTTGGTGTAATCGTTTTCCGTTGTAAGCTGAGCGCCGATGCCTTCGAACGAAAGGCTCATATTTATTTTGAAATTCTCCGATGTAATCGGCGAAAAATAATTTGAATGCGGATCAATTGCCGAAGAATATGCGTTCATTGCCAACTGAAAAACATCTTCGGCTTTATATTGAAGAATTGTTTTATGGAATCTCTTATATCGATTAATTAGAGTTTCAACTGTTTTATCCCATTCCTTGCCGCTCAATTTTAAATTCAAAGCGTCGTTTTTTAATCTTTTCCGCCATAATTGGTCCAGGGCTTTTTCCGAACTTACAAAGTTAGAATCTTTTCTATTTAGATAAATATATTCGTCGAGCGAAAAATCGAATCCTTTTTTTAACCGGTTCAGCGAATATTTTACTCTTTCCCCAACGCGCTTTTTAAACACGTTGAATATATTATAGAACGGCTCAACATTGCCCGCGCGTATATCGTCGTCCAATTCATTTTTATATTTGGTAAAATTGTCGAAGTCGCTCTGTAAAAAATATAATTTATTATGATCGAGAGAATTAATGAAATTATTAAAAATTACATTTGAAAGCGAATCGTTCAATTCTATTTTTTTATAATGATAACGTGAGAAAATGGTGGAGATAATTCTCGCTTCGCGCGAATGCTGAAGCGACGGTTCAATTATTTTAGTCGAATCGATAACAGCGTTTTCTTCAATTAAAGATTCCTGCGACTGCGCGCCGCAGCCGGTTATAAACACAAAGTAGAGAAAGAAATGAAGTACTTTTTTCATAGCGTAATTCCGTATTTAGAAAATGATAGTTTCATACAACAAATTAATAGATTAGTTTCATTAATTTAAACTTAAATTATAAATTTTGTTTGGAAGAAATATGGATATTGAAAATATTCGCAAAATTTGTTTGAGCAAACGAGGCGCTGCGGAAAGTTTCCCTTTCGACGAAACGACTTTGGTATTTAAAGTGATGAATAAAATGTTCTGTCTTTTAAATTTGGAATATCCGCAGAGCGTTAATTTAAAATGCGATCCCGAAAGAGCTGTAACGCTTCGGGAAGAATACGAGGATATTATTCCGGGATGGCACATGAATAAAAAGCATTGGAATACTCTGCAGCTTATTGGGACATTAAAAAATTCAATGATTGAAGAATTGATCGATCATTCGTATAATCTGGTAGTGAAAAGTTTGAAGAAGAAAGACAGAGAGAATCTTGAAAAATCGGGGTGATAGATTTATAATTTTCCAGCTTAAATATTTTTTGTTGCGTCAAGATGTTTTGCAAGTTTTGGAATAATGGAATAGCGTTACAGATTCTTCGCTCAGAATGACAGTAAGAAAAAAAAATCTGCATGCTTTGTCAGTGATGTTGTATTCCCGCATTAATCCTTGTTTTTTTTCACCATATACCCTTATACCCCCTATACCCAATTACATTTTCTATCCCCGGCTATGCCGCGTTATGACAATTTATGCCTCATCCGAAAGCCCCAGCTTATTCAGCAGCCGCTGGTGAGTCTCGGGATTAATTTCGACATTATACAATTTATAGAATTTAATAGTTTTATCGACGGACGAAAAGTATTTTTGACAATTATCGCACATATTGAGGTGTTCTTTAATAGCTCTGCATTTGGGCGAATCAAGTTCCTCGCCCAAGCTGTCGCAAATGTGGTTCATAACTTCTCTGCACGAAACGTTTTCAATTTTCATATTGAAACACTCTATCCAATTCATTTCTTAAAAAAGCTCTCGCTCTATGGAGCCTCGATTTAACCGCCGGAACGGACAGTTTTGTAATCTTTCCCGTTTCCTTAGTTGACAATCCCTCCACATCCCGCAGAAGAAAAACCACTCTGTAATCGAACGGGAGTTTGTCGATTGCCTCATCCAAGATAGCTTTAAGCTCATTATTCTCTGCAACGTTATCCGGAGTTACTTTCCATTCGGCAATGTTGCTTTCGTCAATCAGCGACTCCTCATCGTCCAGCGAAGCGTAATATTTGCTTTTATTGGAACGCGCCAGCATCAAACAATGATTCGACACAATTGTATATAACCAAGTTGACAATTTCGATTTACCCGAAAATTGAGAAATATTTTTCACCATGCTAAGGAAAGTTTCCTGCATTGTATTCTCGGCTTTTTCCCTGTTCCGGCAAATCTTGAAAGAAAAATTATATACCGTCTGCTCGTATCTTCTAACTAATTCAGCCAACGCTTTTCTGTCGCCCGATTGAGCGTCTTTGATTAATTTTTCTTCTTCTATTTTGTTTGATGTAGAATTGTTCATTTAGATTCAATTATCCAAGGACTTCCACAGGTAGTAAGCCGCAATGCTGCTGTATGGCTGCCACCGGTTCCGCTCGGATATTTTAATTATCTCATCCTCATTAGGTGAATTTTCAAGACCGTAATTTAACATAATTGATTTTCTTATCCCAAGATCGCCGACGGGCAGTACATTTAACCTGCATAGATTGAAAATTAAAAACATATGCGCGCTCCAAATTCCTATTCCCTTTACGCGAGTTAAATTTTCAATTATTTCCTCGTCGTCCCGATTGTCGATAGAATCTAAAAGAAGTTCCTTTTTAAGAACCGCTTCGGAGAGAGCTTTAACGTAAATTGTTTTTGCTCTCGAAAGTCCAATCCTTCGCAAAGTTGTTTCCCTGCTGCGGATTATTTTTTCCGGCGCGGGCGTTTTGCCGAAGTGCGAGTAGAACTTTTTAGCTATTGATTCCGCGGCTGTGAGCGAAAGCTGCTGCCCGATAATGATATTCAGCAGGGAATTGAAGTAATCATTTCTCGGTTGTAAATTGCAATTTCCAAACTTTTTTATTAATCTTGATATTACCTTATCAGATTTAGATAAATGTCGTATGCCTTTTTGAATTGAATTCATTAAATTGTAATTATTATGAATGAAAAATTAATTAAAAGATTAGTAAATAATAAACTTTTTGAAAATATAGACATTTCTAAACTCAATTTCGAAAAGATTCAAGGGAAACTTCAAACATTTTCTTCAGGTCAGTTAATATTTTTAGAGGGAGACCCGAGCCGATATGTCCACCTAATTTTATCGGGCGAAGTTAATTTGCTGCGTAAAGCTGTGCTTAGCGGACCAGACCAACTGACTTTCACAAAAGATGACTTTTTCGGACTCGAAGAATTAGCCGAAGGCACCAACAGAATCTGCACTGCGGTTGCTACCGAGGATACTTATACGGTCGGCTTAACAATAGAGGAAATTCAAAGTTTAATTGACAGCAACATTCAAGTTCAGGAAAATATTTTCAAATACTCCGGCATTGAGCGTCCCAAAAGGGAACTTGATGAATTGGAAGAAGCGACGGAAGAAAAAATTATTGAAGAACTTCTTTCGGAAGAGCAAATTGAAATGGACGCGAAAAATGCGACCGAAGCTCCGGAAGCGCCGCAATCGGAAGAAATTCCGGATGAAAATCCCGCCGATATGGACGCCGCCTCCGGCGAGGATGTGAAAGTTGACTCCGAAAATAGAGTGCCTGTTTATTCCGGTGAAAGTCCCCCAGTGGAAAGCGACGTTTACGATAATTATTTAAATCCTCTCGCGGATTTGGACGACGCTTTTACTCCGCCGGTTGAAAACGACGATGCTCCAGCTCTTAACGCGGATTACAATCCTCTTCCCGAAGAAGCGATCCATCCTTTGGATGATTTGGGAGCCGCTGTCGACGCGATGCCCGAAATGCCGGATACGACTCCGCCGGACATTCCCAGGGAAGAATCACCCGCTCCGCCGCCTCCTCAAGAGGAGGATTTATTAAACCCGATGGATTTTGCGCCGATTGACGATGTGCAATCCGAAGAAGACGCGGTTCCGCAGATAGATTATTCCTCCGAGGAATTAATTGACGTCAGCCCCGCGCCTGGAGTTGAACCGGTTGACGAATCTTCGGATAGCGGCGAAGCCGAAGAAGAAAAAACAATGCCGGTAATTTCCGGAACGAATTGGACGACGTTCGCTGAATTTTTCAGCGGTTTAATTTCCGCCGAGAATCTTTTGGAACTTACTTCCAATTTTGAGGACGGCGCGAAAGAATTGTTCAACGCGGAACTATGCGTACTTTTTATGCAAAAAGGGGAATCGATTGAAGCCAATATTAAAAAAGATACGGGTTTCCATCAATACAATCAGAAAATCGGAGAGGGTATTACGGGGCTTGCTTTTGAAATAGGCGAAAAAATTGTGGTTCAAGACGCAAAGAGAGACAGCAGAATTTATGCTGATGTAATTACACAAATATCACCCGACGTAAAAAATCTTTTTGCCGTTCCTTTCGATCAGAATTCCGAAAAATTTGTTCTGGATATTGTTAATAAATCCACACCCTTTACCGACGACGACTATCTATTTGCCGCCGAATTACTGCGGATATATTCTTCGGCGCGTTCCAGGTTTATTCAAATGTATTCTACGCTTTCAAAGGAAAGAAAGATTTTTTCCTCGAGAATGGTTTCATTCCTTACGAAAAATGTCAAATCCAAATCGGTGCTCATAAAAAATTATTCTCAGCATCTGCTCGATAAAAAAATTGGGAATGAAGAAAAAAGTCTGGCTAAATTAATCGGCGAGTCTTCTGAAGAAATTCTTGATAAAATAAATTTCGCCACTATTATCGATTCGGATGAATTGAACATCCGCTTTGTCGATATTTCCTTAAACGATCAAATTATTAATTGCATTAATAAGCATGACGCTCTTTTAAAGGAAAAATATTGTACGACGTTATCAAAATTTGACGAGGATGTTGTCGTTCGTATTGACCCGGATTTTTTTGATAAAGTTCTTTGGGAGATTCTGTCGAACTCAATCGAATCAATGCCTTTCGGCGGAAACATTGCTGTTAAAACGACGGTAAAAGACGAAACGGTTAGTATAAGCATTATCGATAACGGAACCGGGGTTGATCCGGAAAATCTGGAAATAATATTTGAGCCTTTCGTTACAATGTCGAAGGAGAATAGAGCCGGGCTAGGTTTGGCGTTCGTTAAAAAAGTAATTCAGGCGTTCAACGGCAGCGTTCGCGCGGAAGCGGGTTCCGATAAAGGATTGATTGTTGTTATCACACTGCCTGTATTAGTTATTTAAATTCCGCATATGAAACGGGAGCTTGTAGTTATATTGGGACCTACAGCCGTAGGCAAAACATCCCTTGCAGTTAAACTCGCTAACAAATTCCGGGGCGAAATTATATCTGCCGATTCGCGGCAGGTTTATAGGGGAATGGACATTGGGACGGGCAAAGACATTGAAGAATATAAAATAAACGACTGTTCGATTCCTTACCATTTAATTGATATTTGCGATCCCGCGGGAGAATTTGACCTTTTTAATTTTGTTCGTTTGTTCAACGACGCTTTCGCTAAAATTGTTGAAAGAGGCGGTCTGCCTATTCTTACGGGCGGAACCGGAATGTATATTCATTCCGTTCTTAAGGGCTATGAATTAAAAGAAGCGGATTTTGATAGGCGGTACGATAGGTTGAGTAAACAGCCGATTGAAAAACTGCGTGAAAAATTAGTAAAGATAAATCCGGCGCTTCATAACGTAACGGATTTAAATGATAAAGAGAGAATAATTAGAGCGTTAATTTTAGCGGATGAGAAAAACCCGAAAATATTAAAACCGGTTCAAACAAATCCGTTTGTTATCGGTATTATTCTTCCCCGAGGGGAGATAAAAAAGAGAATTACTTTGCGTCTTAAAAGTCGTTTGGAAAACGGAATGATTGAGGAAGCGGAACAATTAATTGATTCGGGCGTTACTCACGAAAAACTTATTTTCTTCGGTTTGGAATATAAATATTTAAGTCTCTATCTGCAGGGTATGATGAATTACAACGATATGTTTCAGAAATTGAATTCCGCTATACATAAGTTCGCTAAGAAACAAATGACGTGGTTTAGAAAAATGGAACGGGAGGGAATTGAAATTCACTGGATCGACGGTCCGGATTTTGACGCGGCGGATAAATTATTAACGAAATATTTAAGCGGCAAATGAACTTAACCGGAAAAGTTGAAAAATATTTATCAAGACAGCCGGATGAACTCCGTTATAAACCGGCGGGGGAACCGGATAAATACTTCGACGCGGTTTGTGTTATTCCCGCCCTCGCCGAATTTGAAGAGATTAATAATTTAACAGCTTCGCTGGAGATGAACAATCCCGAATTACTTACCCATACTTACTTTTTATTTGTGGTTAATAATACCGCTTCCTCGGCAAACGAAGTTAAAGAAAACAATAAAAAATCTATCGAGTTGTTGGCTGATTATAACGGCGTTTTGAATCTCGGCGTAATTGACGCTTCCACCGGAGAGAACTCTTTCGACGATAAAAACGGCGGAGTAGGATTAGCCCGCAAAATAGGCATGGATTATACTCTGCGATTATTCGATTACAAATGTAAATCGAAAAAAATAATTATCTGTCTCGACGCCGATTGTACCGTTTCACAAGATTATCTTACTTCCGTTTACGACGGTTTTAGCTCCGACGACGCACATGCGGGTTATGTAAATTTTGAACATGTTCTGGATAGCGATAACGAGATAAACAGAGCTATAATTAATTATGAAATATTTCTTCGCTATTACGTTCTCGGATTAAAATACGCCGGTTCTCCGTTCGCATTTCACACTATCGGTTCGACAATGATCTGCGATTACGAAAGCTACATTAATATCGGCGGCATGAACAAGCGGAAAGCGGGCGAGGATTTCTACTTTATGGAAAAGCTGGCAAAGAATTATAAAATTCACCGTCTTGCCGGCGGAACCGTTTATCCCTCCTCCCGCCCGTCGTGGCGCGTTCCATTCGGAACCGGTCAGCGCGTTAACCGTTTTCTTAGTAAGATTAGAGACGAGTATCTGCTCTATAACCCTGAAACTTTCAAACTGCTCAGAAAATGGAATGAAACGTTTCTTAATCCGAAGAGCGAATCGTCTGAGTTTTATGCCGCCGAAGCGAAGAGAATTGACCGGCGGGTTTACGAATTTTTAAGCGAAAACAATTTCTTTGAAGATTGGAATAAAATAGTGGCGCATTCAAATAAACCGGAGCAATTGGCAAAGCAGAAAATTTTCTGGTTCGACGGTTTCCGAACTTTGAAATTTGTTCACTTTATGCGGGAACGCGGGAACAAGGATTTGGAAACATTTTCCGCGCTGAATGTTCTGCTCAAACTTTCCGGTTTTAAAGAATGCTCCCAGCTAACGCCTAACTCCGCGATTGGAGAACAGGAGAAAACGCTGAAATATTTGAGAGAACTCGCATAACCGAAAGTAATTTATTTTCATTTTCACTATTTTTATACTATAGAATATGAGGACTTGATGGATTATATAAACAAATTAATTGAAATTAAAAATAAATACGACGAGATCAACCGTAAGTTATCCGATCCGGAGATAACCGCCGACCAGAATAAATTGATTGAACTCAGCAAAAGCCGCAGCGAACTGGAAGGCGTGGTCGAAACTTTTAACGACTACCAATCTGCTGTAGAAGGTATAAAGGAATACGAAGATATAATCAAAACCGGCGACGACGAAGAATTGATTGAAATGGCGAAGGATGAAATTGAGGATTTGAAGTCAAGAAAAGAAATGCTGGAAGATAAAATAAAATTTCTTCTCATTCCCAAAGATCCCAACGACGATAAAAACGTTATAATGGAAATAAGACAGGGAACCGGCGGCGAGGAAGCCGCTTTGTTCGTAGCGGATTTAATGCGTATGTACACGCGATACATAGAACTCAAAGGCTGGAAATATGAACTGATCGACGTGAGCGAGTCTTCCGGTGTCGGCGGTATTAAAGAAGTTGTTATGTCCATTACCGGCAAGCGGGTTTACGGCGATCTTAAATTTGAAAGCGGAGTTCACCGCGTTCAGCGCGTTCCTTTAACCGAAGGCAGCGGCAGGGTTCACACTTCCGCTTCGTCGGTTGCGGTTCTTCCCGAGGTTGAGGATGTTGACGTAGGAATCGACCCGGGCGATTTGAGAATTGACGTTTACCGAAGCGGCGGAGCCGGAGGGCAGAATGTAAATAAAGTTGAAACCGCTATCAGAATAACTCATATTCCTACCGGAATTGTCGTTCAATGCCAGGATGAGCGCTCTCAGCTAAAAAACCGCCAGAAAGCTTTGAAGGTTTTGAAAGCAAGATTATACGATTTGAGAATGAGCGAGCAGACGAGTGAAATTGCCGCTCAAAGGAAACAGATGGTTAAAAGCGGCGATAGGAGCGATAAGATTAGAACTTATAACTTTCCTCAAAATAGGGTTACCGACCATAGAATCGGTCTCACCCTCTACAATCTTGCTAATATTATGGAAGGCGATTTATTTGAATTGATTGAAAAACTGAAACTTGCAGATAGAGCCGAGAAACTTAAAGCCGGTTAATCGCGGTCTATTCTAATATTTTCTAACAGCCGGATGAGAAAGATGAGCAAAAATCCAATGAGCGATAATAATACGTCGTCCATTGTTATTTCAAACACCGGCTGAGTGCCTATAACATATCCTAAAAATTTAGTGGCAATTAGAATTGAAAAGAATCCGGCAAAACCGCCTAACCCGGATTTAATTGGAGACAGCAAATAGTTGTGAATAACTTTGAAGACTGAATTCTTATCTGCGGCGCTAATTTTACTTCTTACAGCTTCTAACATAGTTCCTTCAGAATAATGTGCCGCAATATCAATAAAAATTAGTTTAGTCGATGTGATTTAATTCACAATTTTTTAGATATTATTTTATAGGTATTTATCTCGATAATTACTCAATGCTCTTCTTGAATTTGCTGAATGAACTTAAATATGAGAGCAGAAACGATAATAGAAGCAGCATAACTGAGAACGAAATTATCTGAGCCGGTTTGGGATTGAAAATTGATTCAATGCCTTTTGTAATGGAAAGAGCGCTGAATTTAGGCAAAAACTCTTGAATATTAAACAAACTGCCTGCTGCGTTTGGAGTTGAAAGGGAATATCCGTAAATGAGCGTCGAGACAATGAGAAGAGAAAAAATAATTATCA
This sequence comes from uncultured Melioribacteraceae bacterium, assembly GCA_964400095.1. Lineage (GTDB taxonomy): Bacteria > Bacteroidota > Ignavibacteria > Ignavibacteriales > Melioribacteraceae > CAYNUJ01. The sequence goes on along the minus strand of CAYNUJ010000054.1, from coordinate 8,493 downwards.
TGGCTCTAAAAAACTTTGCCGATTCCCGGATTATTTTTAAATCGGTCGAATTTATTTTCCGCATAACTTTTGCCGTAAATTTATCCGAAACTTTAACAGGCGCGCATTTCTTCAGAGCGGTTTCAATTGCATTCTGGGCAATCATTCGCGCGGCAAATTCGGGATTTTCATCAGTTAAGTTTTTTATTTCGAGCGAATCGCCGTCGTTTAATTCGCCGTCAAAATATTTATTCAATAATTCTTCTTCGTGTTTATTCATAACAATTCCTCCGTCATGTTATGTTTTATAACCGCTTCTCTCAGCAGTTTCCGCGCTCTGTGCAGCAAAACTTTTACGCTGGATATAGACGCGCTGAAAATTGAGCTTATTTCGGCGAGACTTAATCCGTCGATATAGAAAAGTATCAGCACAAGAGAATATCTCACCGGCAGTCCGTCAATTAATTTTAATATCGATAATTCGATGCTTTCGGTTCCGCCGACCGGATTGAAATATTCGTCGGATAAATTCATTTTTGAATCTGCCGTTGAAGTTAAATCGTCTATTTTCCTCCGTTTGCTTTTCAGAAACGAAAGCGCGGTATTGTAAACAATCTTATAAAACCAAGTTGAAAATTTTGCTTCCCGCCTAAAGCGCGGCAGGTTTTTATATGCTTTTACGAACGCGTCCTGCAGAACTTCCTCGGCGTCCATTTCGTTTTTTAATAAATTTCTTACCAAGTTAAACGCGCGGTTTTTATATTTATCAACGAGCAGAGCAAAATCGTTTTTATTGCCACGCAAAACCGATTGAACTATCTCTATGTCGGTTACAGCTTTCATCGCTTATTAAGACTAAAATAATACGCAAAAGTTACAAAATTAATTTCACGGAATTTTGTAACCTTGTTAAATAATTTAAGTCTTAACAAACGAATTGATATTTCAAATAATAAAGCACGAGGTAAAAAATGATACCCGAACAATTAATACCGATCATTTTATTTTTGGTTATAGGCGCGGTCACTATTTCCTTTATATATTTCCGTTCAAAGGAAAAACAGATGATGATTGAAAAAGGGCTTACTTTGGAGGAAATGAAAGAACTGCTGGCAAAAAGAAGCAGACCGTATTTACTGCTTCAGCTTGGAATTATTTCCGTGGGAATTGGAGTGGGTTTAGGACTTGGATTTTTATTCGGAGTTGAGGAATACATCGCGGTATTTATACTGATATTCTTAGGCGTTTCGGCGATAATGGCTTCGTTATACACAAAAAAACTAATTGACGAAGACGGCAATAATTAATAATAATGTCCCCGAAAAATTTTCTTTAAGTTAAAAAGAGAAAATTTATTTCGGGGACATTTTGCAAGGCTAAGCCAATTCGCGTTCCTCCAAATATCTTTGAGAATCCAAAGCCGCCATACAGCCGGTTCCGGCTGCGGTAATTGCCTGGCGGTAAGTTTTATCCGCCACATCGCCCGCGGCAAAAACCCCTTCAATGTTTGTTTTAGTCGTTCCCGGTTCCACCAAAAGGTATCCTGTTTCGTCCATTTCTAATTGTCCTTTGAAAATGTCCGTATTCGGTTTATGACCGATTGCCATAAAAATTCCGTCAACTTTTACTTGAGTAGTCGAACCGTCTTTTGTGCTTTTCAGGATCGCTCCGGTCACTTTTTTATTTCCCATAACTTCTTCGCCGAGAATTTCCGTTATTACTGCGCTCGTCATAAGTTTAATTTTGGGATTCTTTTTAGCTCTTTCGGTCATTATTTTAGACGCGCGGAATTCATCCCTGCGGTGAATCAGCAGAACTTCGGAAGCAAACTTCGTTAAATAATTTGCTTCTTCCATGGCGGTATCTCCGCCTCCGACTACAATCACTTTTTGATCTTTAAAGAAAAATCCGTCGCAGGTGGCGCAGGCAGTTACGCCGTAGCCCTTGTAAACTTCCTCGCTCGGTATTCCGAGCCATTTAGCCGACGCTCCGGTGGAAATTATTACGGAATCCGCCGTGTGTATTTCCCCTTCAATATTCAATTCAAATGGTTTTTTCGAAAAATGGACTTTATCCACAACTTTGAATACACAGTTGGCGCCGAATTTCGTAGCCTGTTTTCTCATTACGTCCATCAGCTCGGGACCTTGAATCCCATCAACAAATCCGGGATAATTTTCAACTTCGGTTGTAATTGTTAATTGTCCGCCCGGCTGCATTCCTTCGAATACAATCGGATTCAAATTCGCTCTCGCGCTGTATAAAGCCGCCGTCAATCCGGCTGGACCGGAACCTATTATCGCAACTTTGTGATGTTTATCTGACATTTTAATCTCCGTATTTTATATCATTACTCTAATTTTTGAACTCAAACTTACTAAAAAGCGTTAACATTTTTCTATTTACATATGTTAGATACTTTACATTTGATGCGGATTCATTATTTTTTATTCGTTCGGCATTTTGGCGCGTTCAGCGACATAGTTGCTTAATACGATGGAAGACGAGAAGCGAGAAAAAGCATGAGAAGCGAGAAAAGAAGAAGCGAGGAAAAGCGCGAGGAGCGAGAGAAAGAGGAAAAGGATGAAGAAACAATAATCCTCAACATCCGCAATCGCAAATCGTCATTCGTCATTCGTCATTCGTCAATCGCAAATCATTCAATCATCAATCATGCAATCATCAATTTTCCTATTTGCGATTAAAGATTGAAGATTTTTGATTTCTGATGTTCTCGTTTCGTGAACTCAGCGCGCTTTTATTTCGCAATAAACTCTGCGTTTCGTTTCACTCCTCTCAGCCGCGCTCTTTTAATCGGACTAACGGCAAACTTCTTTTTGAACAGGGAATTTGTCATTCCTTCAATTTCGGTTAAATCCAATTGTTTATTCGGCGTATCATGGAATTCTTCAACTCTCGCGGTTTGTGAAAATTTTTTATTCCACGGGCATACATCCTGGCATATATCGCATCCGAAAACCCAATTCTCCATTTTCCCTTTAAATTCCGGTGAAATTCCCCCTTTGTTTTCAATTGTTAAATAGGAAATACATCTTCCGGCGTTGACTGTGTAATCTTCCGTTATGGCGCCGGTTGGACAGCTATCGATACATGCCGCGCAGGTTCCGCACATGTCGGTTTCAATTTCCGAATAATCAAATTCGCGATTGCAGATAATATTCGCTATAAAAAACCAGCTTCCGAAATTGCGATTGATAACGTTGGAATGCTTGCCCATCCAGCCCAAACCGGATTTTACCGCCCAGGCTTTATCCATAACAGGACCGGTATCCACATAAGCTTTTGCTTTAAATTCAGGATCAATTTCAGTAAAGCGTTCGATAAGTTCTTCGAGAATTTCCCATATAATCAAATGATAATCTTTGCCCCAGGCGTATTTCGACACTTTCCCGAATCCCTCTTCGCAAGGCGGATTTTTATCGACAAAGTAATTCATCCCGAGCGAGACTACGCTTTCGGCTTCGGGAAGAATTTCCCTTACGTCGCGCCTCTTTTCAATGTTTCTTTCCATATAAGCCATTCCGGCTTGATAATTTTTCGACAGCCAATCTTCCAGCCGTTCAATTTCCGAGTTTAAAATTTCCGCTTTTGAAAATCCAACCAAATCAAATCCGGCTTCTCTAGCTAAACGGATTACCGTTTCGTTGGTTAGTTTCATCTCAAGCTACCAGTTCAATTCGCGTTTAAATACTTTAACGTAAACTACTCCGTCTTTAATTTTCACTTCGTAACAGTCCAGTCCTCTTCTGTATTCGGCAATATTGCCCGTTTCCAAACTGAACTCCCAGCCGTGCAGAGGGCAGGCAACTTTTCCGTCTTCAACAAATCCGTCGTAAATCATCGCGGCTTTTTGGTGCGGACAAATATTACTCAACGCACGGACTTTGCCGTCGATTTTGAATAGCGCAACGTCAACGTCGTCGATAAGAAATCTTTTGCCTTCTTTCTCTTTCAAATTCTCCAATTTACAGACTTCAACAAATCCGCTCAATTCGTCTTTTCCTTTCTTATCCGCGTTCAGCGGTTCGGCGTACATATTCTTTTTGTTTACAATACCCATTTTACAGATCCGCAAACCTTTCGGATATTATAATTCCCCTTTCGCCGCGCTTTACTTTTCCCGTCATCCAATTCGGATCGTGCTCAAAAAACAGCAGCCAGTCTTCCTCAACTGCAGCGGGCAATATTTTCTTCTTTTCTTGAACCGTTACAACCGGCTGCAAATCGTATCCCATTACATACGGGACGGGTATGTGACTCGACGTAGGCAGAAGGTCGCCGCAGAACAACAGTGTGTTTGAAGCGTCGGATATTTTAATCAACTGCTGAGCGTAAGTGTGACCGTAAATTTTAACGAACTCAATCTCATCGTCGAATTCATTCGTTTCCAATAAATTTAGAACTCCTTCTTCGGCTAGAGGCTCGAAACGGTTCTTTATGAAACTTCCGCGGTCTCTGTCGGAAGGATTTACCGCCCAGTCGAAATGTTCTTTTTGTACGTGATATTTAGCGTTGGGGAACGCCGGTTCCCATTTGTTATTGTTTAATTTTGTGGAACCGCCGGTGTGGTCGAAATGGAGATGAGTTAGTATTACATCGTCTATGTCCTCAACCGATAAATCAAAATTGCGCAGCGATTTTTCCAAGTGGGTTCCCTCGTTGCGCAGATCGTAAATTTTATGAAACTTTTCGTCCCAAAATCCCCCGACTCCGGTATCAATCAAAATATTTCTATCATCGTTCCGCAGAAGCAGACACCGCGCGCCGAGTTTTATTCTATTCTTCCCGTCGGCGGGATTGCTCCTTTCCCACAGCGGTTTGGGTATTATCCCGAACATCGCCCCGCCGTCCAAGGCAAACGTGCCGGTTTCAATTGCATGCAGAGTATATTTGCCAATCTTCATCTTTATTCCCAATAAATGAAATTTTGAAGATTAAAGATAATAAATCGTATTTAAACTAATTCTTCCTTTGGACTAAAGTTCCTTTTTAACGCTTAGCGCTAAAGCCGCCCCATAAATGGGACGGGAAGTTTAAAAAGGAAGCGCGGAGCTTGACCGGTCATTCTGTCGCGGGCGGTTCAATTAAAATAATTATAATTTGTTGAAATAAATTTCTTAATCATAAATAATCTTAATCAATCATAACAATCAGCGTTCCCATCTTTTTAAAATACCGGAGTAGCGTTACAGATTTTTCTCCCGACTGGGTCGTCGGGATCAGAATGACACAAGATGATAAAAAATTACGTCCGCTTTGTTTGTATTCTATAGTATTACAGGCTAAATCCTTGTTTTTGTCAACCTATTTCAGGACAAGACACTCCCGCAGCTTCTATTTTTAGTTCATCTTAATTTCTTACAGCTTCAAACGTTCCGAAATTTGTAATTCCCTTTAAAGTAATCCACTGCCATACTCCGCTGTACATATCATTCTCTACTTTGCCGGAGAGTTGAAGATTATTATCGACAAACTGCGGATGTAATTCCAACCAAATCCTATCATCTGCTATTCTGCCGGATAATTCACCGCTTCCAATTTGAGGTCCGGTATTGTTGGGGTTCCCGATTTTTCCAAAATGCCATTCTCCGGTTATTTCGGAGGAATCTTTGTAGTTAATTGTAAGCCAGCCTCTTACAATTGCCGTCCCGGTTGTATCGTAACTCGTATATGAATATGTGCCGGAAGGAATTGGTTCTGTAAGTCCGCCGCTTTTGCTGCCGCATGAATTAAAAGAAATTAGAAAGGATAAAAAAATAATTGAAATTATTTTTTTCATAATAACATCTCCGCTCTTTAATTTATTATCTTTTGAAGATTGCCAAATCTTCTTATAATTTCCTCGTCCGCCATTAGAGAATCAATATCAATAAATATTTTTGCCGGGTAGCCGTATCGAGAATCGTATTCCACATCAATTCTATGCGCGCTTGTTTTATATTTCTCTATTATGTCGAACGCCTCGTCGATAGTAAAAGCCATTCTTTTTGTGTAGTTATATATTTCTTCTTCGCTTCGACCGTAATAAGACTCTTTTGATAATTTATAATCGACGTCGGCGATAGAATTGTTTATGATAAATGCGTCGCATCCGGTCGGCGGAAAACACTCACAAGCCCAGCTTTGATTGATTTTATAATCGCTTAACTTATAAGCTTCCCATCTTTCCCTCGGCTCGGCAATAGAACTAAAATCGTCGTCAATCGGCGACGTAATAAAAGAATCCAAACTTGAGGCATCGTTGCAGGAAACAAATAGAATAATTGCAAAAGCTAAAGACAGCGTTTTTTTCATAATAATATTCCTCCAAAGTTATTTGGCGCAATACTTAGTTAAGCCGTAAGCGATTAATTTGTGAACTTGCTAATTGCCGCGGCTATTGTAGTAAACTTACAAATTATTTTTGCATGTTGCAAACGCTAAACAAAAGCAATATTTTCTTTTTAGCTTTGAAACCTCTTTTCAATATTTCTCAAAAAACGTTTTCCGTGAATTACAGCCGCAGCGTTTGGCGACACTTTATTTTTATTTAATCTCTTGCAAATTTTATTAATCTTGTATAATTGTTTGAATCGGCTTCTTTCAAAGCATTTATGTATTCTGCTCTGGTTTCGCTAATAGCCGTAAGGTTTTTCCCGCCCCAGGAAAAAGGTTCCTTCCCAAAACATTTTTCAATTAATATATCCGCAATTATTCTTGAATGTCTTCCGTTTCCATTCGGGAAGCAGCGAATTTTTACTAATCTATGGCAGAACCTAATTGCAATTTCATCTTCCGAAAAGGTTTTGTTTGCAATCCAAAAATTACAATCGTCAAGAAGTAACTTTAACTCAAAGCTAATTCTAAATTTATCGACGTCTATGTTTTTGTCGGTATTTCTAAATTCTCCCGCCCATTTCCATACGTTACCGAACATTCTTTTATGCAGATCTTTAACAAATTTTTCTGTCAGAACTTTTTCGGTTATAAACTTTTTGCCAAGCAGCCAATGATTAACATCGTCAATATTTAACTGCTCAAATTCGTCCAATTCTCCGCGAGTTGTTATTGACGGGATGAGCAGCTCTTCTTTTTCGTCGTCGTCAATCGGAGTTTGACCGTTTTCATATTCTAAATTTAAATCCATAAATATTTCGGCATTTCCTCTTTTATTTTTGACGCTCTCTCTTTAACCGCCTCTCTTAATCGTTCCTCGCTGTTCCGCTGATCTTCCAAAGCCATATTGTGAGAGGTTTTTCTCACTATTGATTCTGCGATTTTAATCGCTCTTTTTTCAATCATCTTTTCCAATGAACCGTCTTGCGGAATGAAACCGTAAACCAATTTTAAATTGAGAGCTTCTCCTATTTCCATAAGCTTTTTTAGCGTTATTGTTTTGTTTGCTTCTCTCTCTTCAAGTTCCTTTACCGTCGGGGGAGATTTCTTCAGTTTTTCGGCAAACCGAGTAAGCGGCATATTTAAAGCGGTTCTTATCGACTTTATCCACCCTTCTTGCGGAACTTCGAGTTCATTTAGAACAGACAGCTTTTCTAATTTGCGGTCAAGCTGTCGAAGCATCAATTTTCTATTTAAGTTTATCATTTGGGTATATCCTAATTATTATGCTTTAAATATAAGGGTATAACCTAATAATATCAAATAATATATAAGGGTATTGCCTAATTTATTAGAAAGCGGCAGTTCTCGAGCATAATTTGAGGCGAGGTTTCCGATTTATAATAAATGCGGACGCAGTCCGTAGAATGAAAAAGCAAACGCAGCCCCGAACTACGAAGCTTGCCCCGACATTCTGTCGCGGGCGGTTCAATTAAGATAATTATAATTTGTTGAAATAAATTTCTTAATCATAAATAATCTTAATCGATCATGATAATCAGCGTTCCCCTCTTTTTAAAATACCGAAGCAGCGCCACAGATTATGCGGAGTTAGGATAATTATTAAAGAAGCAAAAACCCGGCTGAGGAAGCCGGGTTTAAAAATGGTTATCGTCCTAATTCGTCGAGATGATCTTTTTTCGCAAGGAGCTCGTCTTTGCTTTCAACGTGATCGGGATCCGGAATACAGCAGTCAACGGGACAAACGGCAGCGCACTGCGGTTCGTCGTGGAAGCCTTCGCATTCGGTACATTTATCCGGAACGATATAGAAAAATTCATCGGAATAGAAACCCTCGGCGCCGGATGGAGCCGCATCGCCATCTCCGTAGGTCTGTCCGGCTAATTCCCAGTCGGTTCCGCCTTCGTAAATAGCAGTATTGGGGCATTCGGGCTCGCAGGCTCCGCAATTGATGCATTCGTCAGTTATCAGTATTGCCATAATACTTCTCCTTGATTTAACTAAACAATAGTTTGTATTTTAGGAATTACATCGATCTTAATATCATTGTTAGTTCTATTAAAATCTTTCTTCAGTTCCAAAATTAAGACATTTAAATCAATAATTAAAGATTGAAGGTCAATTTTTCTGTAAATAGGCAAATAATTATTTAATTTG
>CAYNUJ010000053.1:0-17826 GCA_964400095.1 uncultured Melioribacteraceae bacterium | reverse complement strand
TGGGAAAAGTTGATAATACCGTTGGAATTAGTGTGGGTTTTATAGCAAGCGACGCCGCCGTTGCGGCAATGGGAAATCCATGCGGAGGATGTAACCCGTGCGGTATGGGTAAAATGCATAAAGAAGGCAAATGCAATCCGTGCGGAATGAAAAAAATGGACAAGATGGATAAAATGAGCAAATGCAATCCATGCGGGATGAAAAAAGCCGCGAAATGCAACCCATGTGGATTAAAATAATTTTTTGACCGATCGGTCTTATCGTCTCCGGTTCTCAATAAAAACGGAACCGGAGATTTTATTTAATTAAACAATGCTTGTCGAAATTTTTCAAATTAACAAACGAATTAAATTATTGAGCGAAAGATGAAAAGAAGAGACTTTATTAGAAACAGCGTTATACTCGCCTTATTGATAAAAGCCCCCCTTTCCGCGGCGGAAAATTTTTATCGCGGTTCCAAGGAATTTATTCAAGCCGCGAGAGAGAAAATTATAGACATAATTTTCTCTCTCAAAAAGGAAGGTTCAAATTTAGTTCTAAAAGTAATGAACGGAAAAAAATATGTCTTCGATCCTTACGTTCGATACCCCTACGAAGGTGGAATTGTGGATAAAGACAACGGATGCAGAATTTTCTTCCACGCTCACCGCCCTAATGAATACGGACATTTTCACGCTTTCGTTGAAGACGAAAAAGGCGATCTTGTTCATCTTGTATTGATTTCAATGAATAAAAAAGGGGAACCGACCGCTTTGGCAACTGTAAACAGCTGGGTTACCGGAGATAAATATGTAAAACCCGATTTACTGAAGGAATATCTGAAAAGTTTTAAAATGAACCATAATTCTTACAAAGAGAAACGAGTAATTGAATTTGTAGAATCTATTTTTGAAGCTTATCAAAATGAAATATTTACTCTTTTCGACGAAAGGGAAAAATGGATTCAGGATTACGCGCTTAAAAACTTACGCGAACCCTTTGAAGACAGAGATTTTGAAGTGCTCTCCTCTGTGAAAATTTCCATTTAGGAACCGCCGTTTTTTTTTAGTCAATGTTTTAACTTTTTTTTATAAAGCGCTTCGGAGTTCCATTTACATACTCAATATTACTATCAAGTTATAATGGAAGAATAAAATAAAATGTCGCTCCGTTTCCTAATTCGCTTTCTACTCCAACTTCTCCGCTGTGAGCTTCAATAATTTTTTTTACTATCGATAGTCCGAGTCCGGTACTCGATTCCCCGCCGGTTGTTTTAGAACTTGCTTTTGCGAAAGGTTCGAAAAGATTCTCCAATTCATCTTCTTGAATTCCCTGCCCTTTATCCGATACGCTTATTTTTACTTCGGTATTATTCTTTTCTAAAATAATATTTATTTCGGTTTCGGGATAGGAATATTTTATGGCGTTGGAAATTAAGTTGTTAAGAACCTGCTCTATTTTTATCTTATCAATTTTTACCGATAATTCTTCGACATTAGAATTGAAAACGAGTTTCATCGATTTTTTATCTGCGAATATTTTATTGAATGTAATAACTCTTTTAGTTAATTCGACGAGATTTTCAGATTCATAATTCAAACTAACGTCGCCGCTTTCAATAACGGCAACATTCAAAAGTTCATCGAGCAGATGGATGACAAAATCGCTCGATGATCTGATTATATTAAGGAACTCAACAACTTCTTCGTTCAAATCATTTTCATAATCTTCCAATATAATTGTGCTGTACGAAAGAGACAATCCAACCGGATTGCGAATATCGTGTGCCGCCATCCTCAAAAATTTATTTTTATCGTCATTCAGTTTTTCCAATTGAATATTTTTCTTTGCGAGCTCCCTGTGCATTTCAGTGAGTTTCTTATTCGCATCTTTAAGCTCTACATTTTTTTGAATTGCGTTTTCGTAGGTCGAGAGCAAAAGGTCTATGATTTGCATTCTATCGGATGTAATTCTGTATTTCTTACCTCCAAAAAAAATATCAATCCCTACTTCGCTTCCCCCGCTGTACGTTCTAATCTCCCTGTTAGCTAAAACATAATGAATCCTTGATAAAAGAAGATCCGGATTATACGGTTTTGTTAGGAAATTGTCGGCGCCGGCTTCCAACCCCTTGATAACATCTTCGGGGTCGGAAAGAGTGGTTAAGAGCATTACGGAAATATCGCTTAATTCAGGGTCGGATTTTATTGCATTACACAATTCATATCCGTCCATTTCCGGCATTACGATATCGGTAATAACCAGATGAGGTTTACCGATTTTAATTTTATTCAGCGCATCCTTACCGTCTTCGGCAAAATTGTAATCGTATTCGGCTTCTTCGAGAATAATCTTCAATTGTTCAAGCTGCGTTGGGCTATCTTCGACAATAAATATTTTATGCTTCATAAATTTTATCTCCCAATTTATTTAGATACTCAATTATTTCAGTTGGACTAAGGGAATAAGAAGCGCCGCCCAATTTAACTGCTTCCATTGGCATACCGTAAACAATGCACGAATCTTCACTCTGTGCAATTGTGAGCGAACCGGAATCTTTCATTTCTTTCAGTTCCGCGGCTCCGTCGCGCCCCATACCGGTAAGAAGTATCCCCACTGCCGGAGTAATATTGGAACTAATAGATCGGAACAGCATTGAGATTGAAGGTTTGGAACTGTGCACTGGGGGAGAATCAACCAGCGCGGAGGTTAAGAATTTTGTAATTTCCAAATGATAATCATCCGGGGCGAAATAAACTTTACCGGGTTCAAGAGATTCATTATGTTCGGCGAGTTTCACGTCCAACGGGGATAACTCGTTCAGCCAATTAACCATCGGCTCGCAGAAATTTTTTGTTATATGTTGTACAGCCACTATTGGTATCGGAAAATCCTTTCGAATGAACTGGAATATTTCCTTTAGCGTTTGAGGTCCTCCGGTTGAAGCTCCGATGGCAATTAATTTAATATTTTTTTCGTTTAATTCTGTTTTTTGAGGGGAATGGTTTCTCAATGCATTTGATTTTATTCTAGTTCTCCTCCTCTTTACAACGCTTACACCTGAAAATATCTTCACTTTCCTAATTAAATCCTTAGCGTATTTATCAAATTCAGGTGTCCCAAATGAGTGCGGTTTATCGAATACTCCCAAAGCTCCAGCCCCAATAGCTTTGAACACATCTTTAGAATTTTTAGGATCGAATGATGAACTCATAATTATTATCGGTTTAGGTTTTACAGCCATTATTCTCTTTGTAGCTTCCAATCCGTCAATGTCCTCAAGATTAACATCCATAGTGATTACGTCGACTTTATTGTTTAGAACGAATTGCAGAGCATCCTGCCCGGATGAAACAATTCCCGCTACTTCTATACCCGGTTCAGATTCAAGAATAGCTTTCAATATTTCATTTACAGAAGGAGAATTCTCTACTATTAATACTCTCATTATACAATTAGTCTCCTAATCGTTTCTAATAAATTGCTTTGTTTAAAATCACTTTTGATAATATACGCGTCCGCGCCTGCGTCAATCCCCCTTTCCATATCTTCTCTTTTTGATAAAGCGGAAACCAGAACCACGGGAATTGCAGAATATTTTTTCGAAGATTTTATTTGCGCGGTTAATTCAAAGCCGTTCATCCTCGGCATTTCAATATCGGTTACAACAAGATCGAAAATCTCCTGGCGCACTTTTGACCAGGCTTCCCTGCCGTCAACCGACGTGGCTACATGATAACCTGAAGATTCGAGAATATCTTTAAGCAATAATCTGGAAGTAATTGAATCGTCAACAACCAAAATATTTTTCTTTTCAATTTCGGTTTCAGGAGTTTCTGAGGAAATTTCCCTGCCGAAGCCGGCTGAAGCCGATTTAAAGATATCGTCAATATTAAGAATAGGAATTACTTCTCCTCTAGTGGAAATTGAAGCGGCTTCGAAATATTTTAATCTTTTTATCTGTTCGTTAAAAGATTTTACAAGAATTTCCTGCTCGCCGATAATATCGTCCACAATCAATCCAAGTTCGGCGTCTCCGCTTCTGCAAATAATCATTTTCAGAAATTTCCCTTTCTTATTCGGCATAATTCCAAGAAGTCCTGAAAGTTCAACCAGACCAATGTGTTTACCGCGAAAATTTACGGTAAATTTATTTTCTACATTATGAAGTTCCGATTTATCTATTCTCAAAGCGGCAATCAATTCAGACGTTTTCACAAAATATTTATGAGCTCCGGCTTTTAACAGCAATCCTCTAACGGTTGAAACGCTCAGCGGAAGTACAAGTTTTATAACAGTTCCAAAATCTTTTTCGCTATTAATCTCAATAGAGCCGTCTAACTTATTTACTTTCTGCCGAACTATCGCCATACCGAGTCCTCGTCCGCTTAAATCCGTAATCACTTTCGCCGTGGAAAAGTCCGACTCAAAAATTAAATTGAAAATATCCTTTTCCGATAACGACGAAAGTTCATCCTTGGTTCTTATATTTTTTCTTACCGCCGATTCCCGAATTTCGTCGGGATCGAGTCCTTTCCCGTCGTCGGAAATTACAATCTCCGCCTTATTTCCCTCGACAGTTCTAATACGCAGTAGAATAGTTCCAACGCGATTTTTGTGTTTTTTAATTCTCTCTTCGGGAGTTTCGATTCCGTGGTCAATGGAATTACGAATAAGATGAACAAACGGGTCTTTCAATTCTTCGAGAACGCGTTTATCAATTTCAATCGAATCCCCTTCCACTTTGAAATTGATTTCCTTGCCCAATTCGCGAGCAATGTCTCTCACCATCAGCGGGAACTGATCTGTAAGCGTTTTCATCGGAAAGAGTAGAGACGAACGAATATCCTCGCTAAGTGTAAACAGTTTATTCGTAAAGTCGAGACTGTTCTTGCGGATGCCTTGGTATAAATCACCGAGTAAAGCTTCCACATCCGTCAAAAATTCCTCATTATATTCCATAAAGTTCAGCAGGTCCGACAGTTCCTTAGAATATTTAATTTCATCCTTTTCCAGGGAGTAGTAATTAAATAATTTTGAAAATTGAATTCGATTTTTGCCCCATTTTTTCCGCCAAATCTCAAAGAGCAGCAGCATAGAATTCAATTCATGCGCCTGCTGCATCAAACTTTGTTTGTTGGAGAGTAATTCCTCCGATTGATTGAGAATATTTTCAATTTTACTCACAGAAATTCTAATTTGGTCTGTTAGGTTAATCCTACTTTCGTTCGATGGGGCGACAGTCGGTGTTTTTTTCATTTCCCTGCCTGCCGGTTCTGTTTTTATTTTTTTCCGGGAGCTTCCCTGAGGCGGCGATTTACTTTTTGTTTTCCTCCCGGCGGCTTTCTGAGTTTCGGCTGCCGAAGACCCAGTACCCGCTTTATCTTCTTTAATTACTTTTTTCGTTTCATTTTCTTCCGGATTTTCCCGGTAATTTGCGATAAAAACATCCTCAATTAAAAGAGTATATTTATCAATCTCTCCCTTCATGGAATTTCTTTTGGCTTCGTCCGGCTCATTAACATAATCGGCAACTAAATTTACGGAGCGCAACACGTTATCATATAATTCAGGGTTTGTTGTCAACTGATTCTTTTTTAATCCCGAAAAAATATTTTCAATACTCTGCGTCAGGCCTACAATAATCGAAAGTCCCACAGCTCTTGCGGCGCCCTTCAGACTGTGAGCGGCACGAAATATTTCCTCAATCAATTCTTTTTTTCTAAAGAGATCCTTTTCTTTCTCATATTCAATTAAATTATTGGATATGAAATTGATATGATCGTTAGCCTCAATTTTGAACGTTTTGAGTAGTTTCTCCTTTATTTTATCGCTTAAATTCATATTTTAACGTATGAAATTGTATCTTCCAATTTTTGGCTTATATCTTTCAGCATTCCCGCAGATTCCTGAAGTTGTTTTGAACCTTCGGCATTTTGAAGCCCGGCTGTTTTTATATCTGCCATAGCTACTGATATCTGATCCATCCCTACAAACTGCTCCTGAATTGTAAGGGAAGTCTGCTGAATTACATCGCGGACAGCATTAAGTTCTTCGGAAAGAGAGTTAATAGCCGAACCGGTATCCTCGGCAACCGTTATCTGCTCCGAAACAACCTTCTCACCTTTTTCAGTAGCAAGAACAGCTTGACTTATTGAATTTTGAATATCGTTCAGAAGGTTTTTAACTTTTCCCGTAGCTTGTTTTGACTGCTCCGCTAAATTCTTAATTTCCTGTGCAACAATAACAAAACTTTTTCCATGCTCTCCGGCGCGGGCGGCTTCAATCGAAGCGTTGACCGCAAGTAAATTCGACTGCTCCGCAATGTCGTTTACCGATTCAATTATTTCTCCGATAGCCTTACTCTGCTCGGTTAACTGAATGATGTTCTGCGCTATTACCGACATTTGATCTTTAATCAGATCAATCCCTTTAAGCGTAGAATCGACGGAATTTTTTCCGTGCTCGGCAATCTCAAGCACATTATCGGCTGAATCTGCAGCTTCCTTCGATTTTTTATTCGATACTTCCGAAGTCTTTCTTACCTCTTCCACGGTAGAAGTGGTTTCGGAAATTGACGCCGCGGTTTCTGAGATTGACGATGAAAATTCCGCTATAATTGAATTGACTTCCGAAGCCGCAGAAGCGAGCTGATTTATCTCAACTTTTACATTCGAGGTGATATTTCTAAAAGTATCCACCATATCATTTATAGATTTGCTTAAAATATCATTTTCAGAACTCGGAGCAAGTTTTTTTTCAAGTTCGCCTTCCGCAGCGCTCTTAGCCAAATCGGTAATGGCGCTAAGTCTCTTAACAAGATTCCCCAAATTCTCAGAGAGTTTTCCGATTTCATCGCTCCGGTTTTCGATGACAGTATGCACCAAACGACCTTCATTTATTTCAAATAAGTCCTCTTTTATTCTATTCAGCGGAGCGGAAATAAATTTATTTATTATAACGTAAGAAACAATTGTTGTTATAATCACGATAACAGCTAATAAAATATGCAAGAAACTTATGTTATCTAAGATACTTGTATCTTGCGTTTTTATAAACGCCGACAATTCCATTTCGACTTTGAATATCAATAAAAGAACAACGGCAAATATTAAAAGGAATAATGTGGCTATTTTGTTTTTAATTGAGAGATTCATATACCATCCCATAATAAACTCCATTTTTAACTGTCAATAATTAATTTATTATCGCTGAGAATTTTCCCTCCATTAAGAATAATTACGCCGTCTTCGGATACGCCCAGCATATATTCTTCCCGGATTCCTTTAATAGTAGAAATTTCATTTGTCAAGCAATTATTGTCAAAGTTCATAACTTCTTCAACCTTATCCGCGAGAACACCGAACATTAATTCATTCAGTTTAAGTACAATCACGCGGCTTAAATCGGATAGTTTTTCACCGCTGAGTTCAAAAAATTCTTTCAGATTGATAATCGATATTATTTCTCCGCGTAAATTCATAACTCCTAACAAAAAAGCGGGAGCGGTTGGAAGCGGAGTGAAGCTGCTGAGTTTTAAAGTTTCAGCGATATATTTAGTTTCAATCGCGTATTTTTCTCCTGAAAGAATAAAGCAAAGAGCTTCGATATTTTCAACATTTTTTTCAACTTTTGACGACTGAGCTAATTTTTTAGCTCTACGAGATAATAAAGATTTCTCATGCTCGGAAAGTCCGTTTATGTATTTATCCAACGGATGTTCCGGAGCTGCCGAAACGCGCCGTGTCGATATTTTTTTTGCCATTCCCATGTCAATTTATATTTTGAATCATACTTTCCGTTATGTCTTTTAATCTTGCCGCCGTCAATCCGTCCGCTTCTTCAAGCACTAATTCCGGCTCGGTGGAGTTAAGTATATCGAGCGCGATTAAATATTCCTTTTTCGCCTCGGCAAGATTATTCTTCTTCTGATTAATATTTGCTTTAAGAAAATGCAGCATAGCCGAATTCGGATTGATGAACGCCGCTTTGTTAAGATGACTGAGAGCTGAATCCAAATCGCTGTTTTCCACATACAACTGTGATATGAGCTGATGCAGTTTATGGTTTAATTTATTCTCTTCCAAACATTTATCGCAATTTTTAATTGCCGCATCTATTTTACCCAGGTTAGCGTACGCTTCGCAGTATAAATAATGCAACTCGTCTTTCTGATTCCGGCTCAATTGTCTGTATTCAACCTTCTTAAAGAACAGCTCAATTTGTTCAATTACTTCTGCATACTCTCCTTTTTTGTTCGCCTTAATGATCGCTTCATAAGAGGGATCCGTTAATCTCTTAGAGCCTAAAGTTTTTTCCGCAGAAAGACCGGAGAATGATTTAGTGCCTGCTTTCCGAAACCTGCGGGTTACAACTTTACGATTGGAAAGTTTTAATTTAGCTCTTGTTAACTCGGCTGAAATATTTTCACCTAATTGAATATTATCGGTTTTTAATCCGGTTTTTGAAGTTATTCCTCCCTTGTAATCAGGATCCTTTTGAAAAATCCTAATTCCGTTAAATAAAACGGGTTTCAATCTTTTGCCATTCACCATTGAGGTTTCCGCCACACCGGTAATCAGATATCCATAGTCATTTAAAGCATAAAAGAATTTATTCAGAATGAAAGGAATACTTTTTTCTCCCAAATAGATCATTGTGTTGCGGAATAAAATTATATCGAAATAATTTTCATTTGTGAAAGGTTCGGGATATTTATCGCTATTTAAATTGATAAAGCGAAACTTTACAATGCTTTTTATTTCATCGCTTATCTTAAAAGATTCGTTATTGAGCCGCGTGAAATATTTTTTCCTGTAATATTCCGGTAAATTTCTGAAAGACCAATTTCGATAAACTCCTTTTTTAGCCTTCTGAATAAAATCGCCGTTCACATCAGTCGCGTATATAACGGCGCCGCTGAAATTATCGGGGAAATACTCTTTCAGCATAATTGCCAGAGTATATGGTTCCTCGCCTGTTGAACAAGAGGTAGACCAAAATACAAGCTTTTTGTCGGACTTATCCAAACGCTTAGGCAATATATGATACCGCAGGATATCGAGAGTTTTATTTTCCCTGAAAAAATACGTCTCACCGATGGTTAAATATTTAGCCAGCCAGAAAACTTTGTCGCTGTCAAATTCAGCGTTTGTCAAACTATTTATAAAATTGTTTTGCTTTTTAAAACCGGAATCGTGAAACGCCCTTTTTAATTGGCGTTCCAAATCTCTTTTTTTCCCGACTTCAAAAAGAATTCCAAGATGATTTTCAATTTTTCGGGACAATATTTTGAAATCGCTTTCCGATAAATTCATATCATTTTATTTCCTTAAGAGCTTTATCCAGATTTCGGTTTTCACTTCCATTCAGAAATAATTTAATATCATTAATTAATACAATTTCAGAATTGATTTTAGCAAC
This sequence comes from uncultured Melioribacteraceae bacterium, assembly GCA_964400095.1. Lineage (GTDB taxonomy): Bacteria > Bacteroidota > Ignavibacteria > Ignavibacteriales > Melioribacteraceae > CAYNUJ01. Next base: position 8,424 of record CAYNUJ010000053.1, on the reverse strand, counting down.
GCCTTCTAAAAAACTTAGTTCAGGGAGTATTTCTTTCCCTGTTACATATTCTTCCGGTTCAATTTGGGTATAGCCGATTATTTCGTCTACAACGAAGGCAAGTTTTTTATTCTCAAAACGAACGACAATAATTTTATTCCGCAGACAGAACTTTGACGGTTCTATCATAAGTTTTCTTTTAAGATCACCCACAGCAATAAATTCGCCTTCGATGTTGATAATTCCGAGAATTTTTTCGGGAGCGCCGGGAAGTTTGGTAATTTCCACAAGGTTAACTACCCGGACAACATCATCAATTTGGAATGCGAAACGCTTTCCGTCTAATTCAAAAAGAAGTATTTTTAATATTTGAAGGTTCATTACTGACTAAAAATTAAATTGGCTGTTATTATAATATTTATTTATCGAAAACGCAACGTCTTATTTTTCACAGTTTTATGGCGCAGCTAATATTTCAAACAGTTTAATTATCGCGGATTTGTTATTTATATTTTTGAGGGGAGGAAGTTCGAGATACTTCCGACGCAATTCATTCGTCATCTGCAGATTATAATTAACGCCGGCTGGGAATAATACAGCCATTGTAATCGCAGTTTTTAACGCATTATTTCTGGTCCTAAATACAAAAGGACTCTCTCTCGAAGGATGTATATGGATGTAATTCCGTTTATCATCTCCTAAAGTCAATGTCCAATTACTTCCGTCGTTTAACTTAAAAATCAGATAGTCCTTTCCGCTTTCATTGAGTAATCGATAAAAATCTTTATAATTAAATGAATTATTATTCGACAAATACTCCTCAATTTCATTCATTATCTCCTCCGGCTGTAGAACTCCGGTATAAATGTCAGTAACGTTCTGCCCTATTTTTGATATTTTTCTCTTGAACTCTTCTTCGTCGAAATTGTATCTGCTCTTAGAACAAAATAGTTTTATGTATTGTAAATGATGTTTTAGCGGATTAAATTGAAACGGTATTTTTATATTTGCTGGCAACCTGTTCATTAAATAAACGAAAGAATTTGTTTTGAGAGTAAAAATATATAATTATTCGTTAATATTTGTGCTGGCTTTCAATTTTATCTCCATCGGACAAAACTTCGATAAAGCCTCAACGAATATAAAAAGCGGAAAATACGGCAAGATCGAAGCGTTAATTATTGCGAACGCAGATTCGGTTATTTATCAAAAATATTTCGGTTCTTTCAAAAAAGAAGATAAACACAAATGTTTTTCCGTAACAAAAAGTATAACTTCGCTTCTTTACGGAATAGCGGTAAAAGACGGTAAACTACCGCCCCTTGAAACGCCGGTAATGAATTTCTTTCCCGAATATAAGGAGATATTTCAAAAAGATTCTTTGAAACGCAAGATAACATTGTATAATTTATTTACAATGACCGCTGGATTTGAATGGAAAGAATTCGGAGGCGTACCGAAAAAATTTTCGGAAAGCGACGATTTTTACCGGTCGATTTTAGAAATTCCGCTTAATTCAAAACCCGGAGAAAAATTCACTTACAATTCGGCAGTTTCCGATCTATTGGGGAAAATATTGGAAAGAATTAGCGGAGAATCTTACAGCTCGCTTCTAAGAGATTCGCTTTTCCTTAAACTCGGCATTAAAGATTATGAATTGGATTTTGTTTCTCCCTCAGCGCCTAACAGCGGAGCGGGATTAAAAATGAAGGCGGAAGATTTGGTTAAAATAGGACAGATGTTATTAAAAAACGGCGCGGGAATTATTCCCGAAAAATGGATTGACATCTCAACTGCAAAATACATCGAACGCGGCGCTCACAGCGACTACGGATTTCAATGGTGGCGGTACGACGCGTTGGATTCTATTGCGATAAAGTCGAAAGTAAACGATATATTTTTCGCCTCCGGTTATGGCGGACAGTTTTTATGGGTTATCCCTCATCTTGGAATTACAGTTGTTTCTTTTGCGAGAAATTTTGACGACGGTAAATTATCTCACGGTATTATTCGCGACTATATAATCCCGATATCGGAAAAATAAATTTACTCTGCGGAACGGTTTAAATCGGCGATAATTTCATTCACTTTTTTAATAATAACCGGGAGACTTTTTCCCACATTGTGAGAAAGTTCAATTTCCATATTTTGAATCGAAGCTATCGAAATAACAATCAAATAAATTTTGGGTAAATCTCCGAGCGCCGCGGCGGATTCAACTAAATCTCTCAATCCGATATCGTGCGCGCTTAAAGACCGGGGAAAGTCGGAAGCGAATTTCGGTTCGATGACTCTAACGCTCCCCTCTTCCATGCCGTCCATTGTGGCGTCTATCATTATAATGGTTTGGTAATCCTGAAGATAGGAAAGCAGGTGGAAACCGCCCGTGCCTCCGTCAACTATATCAATATTTCCCGGCAGAGAATTTTTCTCCAATCTCCTAACGGCGTGAACTCCGACGCCTTCGTCGCCCATTAAATAATTACCTACGCCCAAAACAAGAATTTTTTCCATAATCAATAATCCATTTTTTATCTGCAAGATATAAAATTCGACGCTAAGGCGCGTCTCTGCGAAATTTGTTTTTCCGCTGCTATCCGTTTAAATACGGCGGTCAGGCAAAGAAGAACGTTTCAACTTTCCCCGAAAATATTCCGAACAACATCACGAATAATTTCAAAGTCGAATCCCCTGTTCTGCAGAAAGTTCATTAGCTTTAATTTAATTTTACTTTCGTCTTCCTCTTTTCTTTTTATAATCTCAACTTTTTTTTCAGCCAATTTAAACGCGGTATCGTATAATTGCTCGCGGTTATATAACTGTCGAAACGCCTTATCAATAAATTCCTTGTTCACTCCCCTTGCGCTAAGTTCGGATTTAATTTTAATAATTCCGCTTTTCTTTTTGGCGAGACGCTCCTCCATAAATTCAAGAGCAAATTTTTCGTCGTTGAGATAATCTCTTTCGGTTAATTCATGCAGAATGGAGTTTACAATACTTGAATTATCTTCTTTGGACAACAATTTTCTTCGGAGTTCAAAAACGGAATGCGCCCTCCGCGCGAGAAGCCGAAAGGCGCTGTTTTTAAGTCTAAATTTATTATCCTCATCAACTAAAGAAGATAAATCATGCTCGGATAATTCGTCTCCCTTTCGGAGACCTTTTTTAACCGCAATTTCCCAGCTTATCCTAATTCGATCGCCGATATCGAAATAAATGTAAACATTGTTTCCCCGTTTAGTAAGGCGATCAATTTTCATTGATTATTTTTCTTCTTCTTTAACTTCCTCTTCGTCGTCAATTAAACCGATATGCTTTTTCACTTCGGTTTCGAGCGCGGCGAGTAAATCCGGATTTTCTTTGAGCGTTTTACGGAAAGATTCTCTTCCCTGGAATCGTTCTTCTCCGAATGTAAACCACGCGCCGCTTTTCTTTATTATTCCCGCGTTCACGCCGAGGTCGATTAAATCTCCCGCTTTGCTGATGCCTTCGTTATACATAATATCGAATTCGACTTGTTTAAACGGAGGAGCGACTTTATTTTTAACGACTTTCACTTTAGTTCTATTGCCTACAACTTCGTCTTTATCTTTAATCGCGGCAATACGACGGATATCCAATCTGACGGAAGCATAAAATTTAAGCGCATTTCCGCCGGTTGTAGTTTCCGGGTTGCCGAACATTACGCCGATTTTGCTTCTAAGCTGATTTGTAAAAATAACGCATGTTTTCGATCTGCTTACCGCGCCGGTAATTTTCCTCAATGCCTGAGACATCAACCTTGCTTGAACGCCCATCTGAGCGTCGCCCATATCGCCTTCAATTTCCGACCGCGGAACAAGCGCCGCAACTGAATCGATAACTATTACGTCCAGAGCGTTGCTTCTAATTAGAGTATCGACAATCTCAAGAGCCTGCTCGCCGTAATCGGGCTGGGAAACCAGCAGATTTTTAACGTCCACGCCCAATTTTTTTGCGTAAGCAATATCCATTGCGTGTTCGGCGTCAATAAAAGCGGCTATCCCTCCGGTTTTCTGAGCTTCGGCAATAACGTGAAGACAGACGGTAGTTTTGCCGGAAGATTCCGGTCCGTAAATTTCAACAATTCTTCCTCTCGGAACGCCTCCGATACCGAGCGCATTGTCGAGCGAAACGGAACCCGTCGAAATACATTCAACTTTGTTTATTACTCCGTCGCCCAATTTCATAATTGCGCCTTTCCCGAAAGTTTTTTCAATGTTGTACATTGTGTCTTCGAGAATTTTCATTTTTTTATCGATTTCTTCCGCCATATTAAATCTCCCTTTATTTCAGATTAAAACATTTTAATTTTTCATATATAGAACCGCTGTGTCTCAAAGTACTTTTAAAAAGCGTAATTGTCGAAACTTGAAACTTCGGTATTTTAATTTTATAATTCAAAAATCTTTCTAATTTAAACCTGTCTTCCTTACCTTTTACTCTGAGAAGAGTAACGTGAGATTTGAACTTTCTATTATCCCGTTCAAAACCCTGAAGTGAAATTTCTTCTTCAATTTCGGAGTGCAATTTAACTAAATGTTCCGAATAATCGAATCCCGCGTAAAGAATTTTCGGGTTTCTTTTGAAATAAAACATTCCGAAGGAATTAAATTCCATTTCAAACCGGTTACGGCAATTAATTATTCCGCTCAGAATATTATTTATTTCCGGTATTTTAGAATTATCCGTATCGCCCAAAAATTTAAGCGTTATGTGAAGTTTCCCTTTCCCCTCCCATTTTATCGAATTATCCGGCGGATAGATTTTATCCCTTATTAAAATAAGTTTATCGATAACCGTTTCCGGTAATTCTAAAGCAATGAATAATCTACTCGTCATAAGAAATACCCAGCAAATGTCTCCTGAGTAAATCCAGCGCCGCTTGAGACGCTTTATCTTTATTAAGAATTCTATCGTTCCCAAAACGATATTCTTTAGCGGTACAAATATTTTCGTCGCAAACGCCAATATAAACCAGTCCGACCGGTTTATCTTCCGTGGCGCCGGTAGGTCCCATAATTCCGGTTGCCGATAATCCGATATCCGTTCCCGAAACGGCGCGCACTCCTTCAGCCATCTGTCTGCATACTTCGAGAGATACCGCTCCGAAATTCTGTATAAAATCTTCGTCAACTTTAATCAACTCAACTTTAGCGCCGTTGCTGTAGGTGATTAATCCGCGTTCAAAATATTTACTGCTGCCGCTGATATTAGTGAGTCTGTGACTGATTAATCCGCCGGTACACGATTCGGCTATAGCCACTGTCAATCCGCGGTCGGTAAGAAGTCTGCCGACCACTTCCTCAAGTCTCTCGTTATCTTTACCGTAAATATATCTCCCCACTTTGGCGCGTATCTGCTGTTCAATTTCTATTAGTTTATCATTTGCCGTCCGCTCGTCTTCGGCTTCTACAGTTATACGCATTTTAACGCCGTATTGACTAGGGAGAAAAGCCATTTTAGCGTCGTTTAAAATTTCGGTTAAATTATCGAGTCGTTCGTACAATGAGGATTCCGCGATGCCGGTAGTAATTAAATTTTTCATAATTACAACTTTCCCGGAATCGCTCAACTTTTCTTTCAATCTCGGTATCACAAAATCATCAATCATAGCTTCCATTTCAAAGGGCACGCCGGGCATTGCAATAAAAATCTTTTCATCTTTTTCAATCCACATTCCGGGAGCCGTACCTCTATAGTTGTGAATTGCTTCCGCCGTTTGGGGAATGTAAGCCTGGTCTTCGTTCAGTTTTGTTAATTCCCTTCCTCTTTTGGCGAACATATTCTTTATATCTTGGAGCACATCCTCATTAAGCGTAAGCTGGGTACCGAAATATTTCACCACGCATCTTCTGGTTATATCGTCGTGTGTAGGACCTAAACCTCCGGTAACTATTACAATATCAGCCATTTGCGATGCCGCGGTAAATTCCGATATTACGGCGTCTTCCTCGTCTCCGACAACGGATGTTTTAATTACGGGTATCTGCAAATCAGTGAGTCTGCCGCCGATGAACGCGGCGTTCGTATTCATTGTCTGCCCGATTAATATTTCATCTCCGATTGTAATAATATAAGCTTTCATTTAAAATCCAATTAATTAAAAAATTATTTTACCTACGGCAATCATAATAAGAAGAGAATAAAATCCGCTCATTATGTCGTCGAGTATAATTCCCCATCCTCCGCCTATATTTTCAAATCTATTTGCAGGGAAAGGTTTTAAAATATCTAATATTCTCCATATAAAAAAACTCGAAATAATCATATAAATATTTTCCGGTAGAAACAAGAGAGCAATCCAGCTTCCTATAAATTCATCTAAAGTAAAAATGGACGGGTCTTTGCCGTGATATTTCTCGAATTCAGTTCCTATCAAAACGCCCGCAAGAACGCATATTGCGATAAGCGGAATCATAATATAATAATCCGCAAAACCCGGAATCAAATAAATTGCGTATGCCGCGGCGCTGCCCGCAGTCCCCGGGGCAACTGGGGAATATCCCGTTCCGAGTCCGGTTCCAACTATTTTTTTAATCGGATTCAGTTTCAAAATCAAATAATTTTTTAATTAATAATCTATTGTCGTAAAGATAAATAACAGCAGTTAGAAGAGTAAAAGCAGTGACAAAAATCATCGCGATTATGATAACTGTCGGATTAAGGAGAACGCTGAAAATATTTTCGTAATCGCTCAATGCAGGAACTGTTCTTAAAACATACAAAACGAGAAGATAATAGAGAAAGAACATTTGGAAGAAAGTTTTCCATTTCGCAAGCTGACTCGACGCAAAAAGTCTGCCCTGATAATCGGCATAAGCCCTAAGCAGCGTAATAAAAAAATCCCGCACAATAATAATTACAACCATCCAAAGCGGAAGAATGTCAAGCAGCACAAAAGCGTAAAACGCCGCGGAAGTAAGAATTTTATCCGCGAGAGGATCGAGAAATTTCCCCCAATTAGTGATGTAATTAAATTTACGTGCGAGCCATCCGTCGTACCAATCGGTTATCGCGGCTATTAAAAATACAGCGAGAGAAATTTGTTTCAGAACCGGATTATCCGATAGAAAAAGGAAAAAGAACACGGGAGTCAGTATTATTCTTATTCCGGTTAATTGATTTGGAAGTAGCATTAGTTAGTATCCTCGCGGCACATTTCAATCAATTGCGAATATTCGAAAATTCCCGAATTGTGCCCGTCCTTCCAATTAATTGATACGGCATAATTGCCGACAATAGAAATATCGGTTAGAGTTAATTGATCGTCGCTGAAAAGCGGCACATAAAACTCGGAATGTTCTTCTCTCTCCTTTTCGCAAATTGCGCACGGACAATTTCTGCGGAGAGCGGTAAGTTTAATTTTACCGACCGATCCGTCGTCCCAGGCGAGAACCAATTTATCATCTTCAAGAGATATCTTTTTTAAGTTCATCTAATCCAACTTCATTCCGGTTAATTGAAAAAGAGCGTCTTCGTATTTAGCGGCTGTATTTCGGATTACCTCTTCGGGTAAATCCGGCGCGGGAGGCTGTTTGTTAAAATTGATCGAAAGGAGATAGTCCCTTACATATTGCTTATCGTAACTTTTCTGCGCTCTTCCTTTTTCGTAATCGTCTTTCGGCCAGAACCGGCTGGAATCGGGCGTAAGAAGTTCGTCGATAAGAATCACTTCCCCGTTGTAAATTCCGAATTCCATTTTCGTATCGGCGAGAATAATGCCGCGCCTGTCGGCGTAATCCGCCGCTTTTTTATATACCGTTAAAGCTTTCTCTTTAATTTCGCTGTAAACCTCTTCGCCCACAATTGCTTTTCCTTTTTCTTCGTCAATGTTCTCGTCGTGATCCCCAATTTCCGCTTTGGTGGAAGGAGTGAAAATAGGTTCGGGAAGTTTTTCCGATTCTACTAATCCCAGCGGCAGTTCTATTCCGCAAATGGCGCCGGTTCTCTTATAATCTTTCCATCCGGAGCCGGAAATATAACCTCGCACAATGCATTCAATAGGAATAACTCCCGCTTTTTTGACCAGCATTGTTCTGCCTTCCAACTCTTTCCGGTATTCTTTCGCCTCTTCGGGAAAATCATCCACATCGGTTGAAATGATGTGATTTTTAATGTCATCTTTAAAATAATCGAACCAGAATTTTGAAATTTGCGTCAATACTCTCCCTTTGTTCGGAATCCCTTGGTTCATTATAACATCGAACGCCGATAATCTATCCGTGGATACAATTAAATACGAATCGTCAAATTCGTAAATATCTCTCACCTTACCCTGCTTGGCAAAACGTAAATTCGGAAAATCGGTACTTTTAATAACGATTGGCATTTTCATTCCTTTTTATTTTAATTTATTCCTGATTGGAAATATAACCATGCCTTTTACCTTTTTCAATTGCGGAAGCTAAGTGGAGAAATAATTCT
>CAYNUJ010000052.1:0-17847 GCA_964400095.1 uncultured Melioribacteraceae bacterium | reverse complement strand
ACCGCCGCAGAAACGGACTGCGAGGTTTACGTTGTAGGCGGTTATATACGGGATATTATACTAAACAGAGCGCGAAACGACATTGATATTTTGGTTGTCGGAGACGGGATTGAATTCGCGGAAAAAGCCGCCGAAAAGCTGAAAAGAAAGAAAGTTTCGGTTTTCAAAAATTTCGGAACCGCGCATTTCAGTTACAAAGATATCGACTTGGAATTTGTGGGAGCGCGGAAGGAATCTTATAACCGCGACAGCAGAAATCCCGAAGTTGCAATCGGTTCTTTTGAAGACGATATTAAAAGACGCGATTTCACAGTGAATACGTTGGCTTATTCAATAACCGACGAGAAATTAATCGATCTTTTCGGAGGAATAAACGATTTACGGGAGGAAATCATTCGCACGCCGCTCGATCCCGTAAAAACATTCGACGATGATCCGCTGCGAATTATGCGGGCGTTCAGATTCGCGGCGCAATTGCAGTTTTCGGTTCATAAATCTACTTTTGAAGCCGCGTCTAAAATGGCGGATCGGCTAAAAATTGTTTCACAAGAAAGAATAACCGACGAATTTATGAAAATTCTTTTAGCTCCAAAACCGTCTATCGGACTCAAATTATTGTACGATTCGGGCGTTATGAAAGTCATATTCCCTGAAATAGCTTTCTTGGGGGGAGTGGAGCAGAGGAAAGAATTTCATCATAAAGACGTATTCCTGCATACTTGCGAAGTTGTCGATAACATTTCTCGCGAGACCGAAGACTTGTATCTTAGATTCGCGGCTTTGGTTCACGATATTGCAAAACCGCCGACTAAAAAATTTGTCGAAGGTACCGGATGGACTTTCCACGGACACGAAGATCTCGGCGCGCGCTGGATGAAAAGAATATTCAGGAAATTAAAGCTCCCGATGAACAAATTACATTATGTCGAAACTCTTGTCAGACTCCATCTGCGTCCGATTGCTCTGGTAAACGAACAGGTTACAGATTCGGCAATTAGGAGATTTATTGTTAAAGCCGGAGACTATCTCGATGATTTAATTACCCTGTGCCGGGCGGATATAACGAGTAAAAATCCGCGCAAAGTGGAAAAATATTTGAATAATTACGAAATTGTAATGAAGCGCGTTAAGGAAGTGGAAGAAAAAGACAAACTCCGCGCGTTTCAGTCTCCCGTTCGCGGAGATGAAATAATGAAAATCTGCAATATACCGCCTTCAATTGTAGTGGGAAAAATTAAAAAAGCCATTGAAGATGCCATCCTTGACGGTAAAATAGGCAATAATTACGAAGAAGCGTACAATTATTTATTGCAAATAAAAGATGAATTTATTGAGCGGGATTGAAATGTATTATTAAGAAGGATTTTTGGAGTCAGTAATGAAAAAGATTTCGACAAAATCTTATCTCGCTTTCTTGAATAATTCATGCAAGTGTAGGACTAGTTACAAAATAATTAAGGGTAAATAGAAGTAGAAATATTTAAGAAATGTCAACAAAAGAAAGACGCCCCGAAAGAAAACCGAACCGATTGAAAGAATATGATTATTCAAATTCAGGCTGGTATTACGTAACAATTTGCACGAAGAATCATATTGCATATTTCGGTAGGATAAAAAATGGTGAAATGTTCCCAAACGAATTAGGTGAAATTGCGGATAAATGCTGGAATGAAATCCCAAATCATTATCCTGAAACGGAATTGGATGAATATGTAATAATGCCGAATCATATCCATGGAATAATAATAATTGATTATGCGAATGTAGGGGACGCAAAGTTTGCGTCCCCTACGGACAGAACAAAAATGACATTATCGAAAATAATACAACAATACAAACGCGCCGTAACGGTTGAAATAAAAACAAATTATCCGAAATCAAATTTCAAATGGCAGCGTTCATTTTACGATAGGATAATCCGCAATGAAAGGGAATTGTACGATATCAGGAAATATATTTTGCAGAATCCATTAAAATGGGAATTTGAAAAAAATATTGATAATTTGGAGATATAAAATATCAAATTCAATAAATTGAAACCGGTTATTGGCGTTACACCCGCTCGGACGAGAGACTTTTCACGGCGATGTATAGCAAAGACGGGAATAGCTTTGGCTACTCTTTAAATAACACATTATGATGCTTGAACTGAATCGATGTTTGTTAACCTATAACAGTGAAAATCCGTTCTTTAAGTTTCATTTGTGTTCAAAAAAACTATCATTTCCACTTCACACTTCCGAAAGTTGCCCGCAGGTAATGAACGGGAATAAGCAATTCATAAAGCAATTGATAAAATACAATTTCGAAAATGTTGAACGATTTCTCGTATTTGGTTGCAGCGTAGGAAATCGCAATTGAATCGCAGGTGATTTTAACTATGAATAAAGCAAATGCGAAGCGGAAAAAAGGGGATAGGAACAATCCCAAAATGGCGGTGAGATTTATTAAGTGCCAAAAACCAAGTATCAATTTAGCTTTTAAGGAGTAATAATTTGAAGCGGAAGCGTGCCTTTGCTTCTGTTTGAAAAATTGCTTGAAATTATCAGGAGGTTTGGTTAAAACTCGAGTTTCCTTTTCGTCCGATACCGATTGTGCGAATCCGGCGGAAACGCCTTTTTGAAGCAGAAGATCGTCGTCTCCGCTCAGCGTATCAGAAATTTCGACATAACCGTTCAATTTATCAATTATTTCTTTTTTAAAGCAGAAATTCCCGCCGGAGGCTGTGTAAGGGAATCCGATATTTGCCAGCGCGAACGAAAGGAATCTATTTCTCATCTGCTCAAATGAAAAAAACTTTTTCGGGAATTTATCGCCGCCGGTAAATAATACATTGCCTATAACAATATCGGCGCCTTCGTTTATCTTTGAATTTAATCCCCGAAGCCAATTTGGCGGTATAACGCAGTCGGCGTCTGTGGAGGCTATAAATTCGCTACGGCATAGCGGCAGAGCCTTCTGTAGCGCGCCTTTTTTGCCGGGGAGAGTTTTATTGCCGCTTTTAATTACCGTTAAATTTGAGGTCGATTTTTTGAATTTCCGCAATAATTCATTCGTTTTGTCGGAGGAATTGTCGTCCACTATTATTATTTCAAAATATTCTTCGGGATAATCAAGCGATTGGAGCGATTTAATCAAAATCGGGATGTTTTCTTCTTCATTTTTTGCTGAAATAAGTACGCTGAAAGTGTGGAATTCGGTTTCATTGGAGCTTAAAGGTTTTTCCATAATAAAAGAATTCGCCAATATTACATTAGCGAGAAGAAGAAGTATCGCTATGATCAAAAAAATCAGTTCCATTTTTTCTTATTGAGGTCAGCCTTCTTCGAGCAGCCATTCCTCGGCTAATTCTTCGTCCACGTCGGCAATAAAACGGGAGGGTTTGGAAATTGTGAAACCGCTCTGCCTGTCGAATATATGCATCGGATAACAAACGTAAAGGTTCTGCTTAGCGCGCGTAGAAGCTACATACATCAAACGTCTTTCCTCTTCGAGAGTTTCCGTCTTTTCCAGCGACTGCGAAGAAGGGAAGTACCCCTCCATCGCGTGAAGAATGAAAACCGTGTGCCATTCCAATCCTTTTGCCGAATGAATAGTGGACAAAGTTAATAATTCGTTCTCTTTATCGGGAGCATCCACATCCGCTACGCTGTCTGTCGGCGGGTCGAGAGCCATATCAGTAAGCAATTTTTCCAGATTATCGTAATTGTGAACTATATTGGAAAATATTTCCAAGTCTTTGGTCCTCTTATTAAAATCATCATATTTGGCTTTGAACAGAGGGAAATAATATTGCAGCGCTATTTCCGTTTTATCCGCCGGTTTTGGGAAATCGTTGCGCAGATTGGAAAGTAATTTAAGCAGAGGATAGAAATTCTCTTTGTATTTTCTGTCGGATACCGCTTCGGCGTTCTGTTTCAAATTAATTTTATCGGCGGCAATATCGTCAAGAATGTTCTGAGCGGTTTTCGGTCCAATGCCTTCGTGCAGTAATAGAACCCGATACCAGCTTACAAAATCCTTCGGATTCTCCGCAATTCGGAGAAAAGCGAGCAAATCTTTCACATGAGCTGTTTCTATAAATTTCATTCCGCCGAATTTGACGTACGGAATATCCGCTTTATTCAGCTCAATTTCTAAATCGAACGACATAAAAGACGCTCTGAAAAGAACCGAAATATCATTTAGCGGAACTCCCTCCTCGCGCAGTTCAAGAATCCTTTCAACAATGAACCGCGACTGCATATTTTCGTTTGTAGCCGAAATTATTGCCGGAAGTTCTCCCGATCCTTTCTTTGTAAATAAGAATTTCGGATATTTCTCCAAAGACGTTTCAATAATATAATTGGCAAAGTTCAGAACTTCCTGCGTGCTTCGGTAATTTTCTTCCAATTTAATAATTGTTACATTTGGAAAAAGATTCGGGAATTCCATTATATTTTTGAAATTCGCTCCCCTGAAGGAATAAATCGACTGCGAATCGTCCCCGACAACCATCACATTGCCGCATATCTGAGCCAATCCTTTAACAACGTCGGCTTGCAGTTTGTTTGTATCCTGATATTCGTCAACCATAATAAACTTGATACCGCTCAAAAGCGACTTTGCTCCCGGTCCGAAATCTTCGAGGAATTTTTTCAGATATATCAGCAAATCGTCATAATCGAGAAGATTATTTTTATATTTATACGAACCGAAAATCTGCTGTATTTGAAGTATCTGCTCCGTAAACTGTTCGAAATGCGGGTATTCGACTATTAAAATTTCCTCAACGGAGCGTTCTGTATTAACGCTGAGGCTCAAAATTTTATTAATGGTGGATTTATTCGGGAAACGCTTCTTTTTTTGATGAAGTCCCAACTGCGCGCGAATAAGATTGATCACATCCTGACTATCGGTTTGGTCAAGAATAATGAAATTCGGGTCTAAATTGATGAATTTATTGTATTTCCTTAAAGTAGCGTTAGCGAAGGAGTGGAACGTTCCGCCGTTGATTTTAGAGCATCTGTTATCGAGCAAAACAGCCGCTCTGTTCATCATTTCCCTCGCTGCTTTTCTAGTGAATGTGAGCAGAAGCAGCGATTTCGGGTCGTAACCAAGCTCAATTAAACGCGCTACGCGGTAAACGAGTGTGCGCGTTTTTCCCGTGCCCGCTCCGGCTATAACAAGAAAATATCCTTCCAATGCCGACGCAGCCGAAAATTGAGCGGAATTCAAATCTCCTTTGTAATCAATTTCAAAACGCGACTCGTCATATTCCCGCTTTTCGGGTAAATTTGAAGTTCTTTTGAGTACGTATTTTTTAGCCATTGTCTCTTAGCGCAACGGGTTTATCCAATATTTCCGAAACGATGTAGTAATCTTTGTATTTTTCATGATTACGCAAGGCGGAAAGAATTTCCTCGCTCTTGGAAATCCTGTGAACGTATTCGTTTTCAATTTCAACCCGTTCTAATTCTTCCGATAATAATCGCTCTCTCTTTCTATCGGCTAAAATTTTAGTGTATTTTTCTTCCATAGATAGAGCGGTTGTATTTGCTCCCTTGCTCCCGCTCGTTTTTTTAACCGGCATTTCCTTTGGAGCGATACCGGGAAGGGGAGCGGAGCGCTCCCCTTCAATTAAATCTACCGGAAAACCTTCGAGGTCAACTCTGTAATCGGTTTTAGTCTGAGGCTTTTTCTTTTTGAAAAGTGAACTGAGAGCGCTGACTACAAAGAAAATTATGATTATATAATCAAAAAAGCTATCCATCGTGTTTGTCGCCTTTATTTTTATCTTCAGGCTTCGAAATTGAAGACCGCATATCGGTATCCGCTTCCACATTTTTGATTTTCAAGTAATCCATAATTCCAAGATTTCCCGATCTGAAAGCTTCTGCGATAGCTTGAGGAACTTCCGATTCCGCTTCAACGACTTTCGCTCTCATCTTAGCCACTTCGGCTTTCATTTCCTGCTCCGTGGCAACCGCGGCGGCTCTTCTTTCTTCGGCTTTGGCGCGGGCTACTTTAAGATCGGCTTCCGCCTGATCGGCTTGGAGTATCGCTCCGATATTCGTTCCGACGTCAACGTCGGCAATATCAATCGACAATATTTCAAACGCCGTTCCGGCGTCAAGTCCCTTTGCTAAAACAACTTTGCTTATGCTGTCGGGATTTTCGAGCACATCCTTGTGGCTGTCGCTGGAGCCGATTGTCGAGACAATTCCTTCGCCTACTCGCGCTAAAATAGTTGTTTCTCCGGCGCCTCCGACCAATCTTTCGAGATTCGCGCGAACCGTTATTCTCGCGATGGCTTTAAGCTGAATGCCGTCTTTTGCGACGGCGGATACTAACGGAGTTTCGATTACTTTTGGAAGAACCGACATTCTAACCGCGTCAAGCACGTCTCTTCCCGCCAAATCAATTGCCGCAGCCTGCTTGAATGTAAGCTCCAAATTCGCTTTATTGGCTGAAATTAGCGCGTTTACTACATTAATTACGTTGCCGCCGGCTAAATAATGCGCCTCTAATAACCCGGTTTCTAAACTCAATCCCGCTTTTGTAGCCGAGATCATGCTCCTTACAATTACGTAAGGAGATACTTTCCTTAATCTCATTCCCACAAGGTCTTTGAATATTTTGAGCTTTACCCCGGAAAAATACGCTGTTATAAAAAGTCCAATTGGAACAAAATAAATAATTACCGCAAAAGCAAATACCGCTGCGATAATTACAACTAACGAAATACCACTGACTACATCCATTTTTAATCTCCTAAACGATTCTAATTTTATGTTTTGACAAATTTATTAAACTGATTCCTATATTACAAAATCTTTCCGTTAAAAGGTGTAAAAATCGTCGAAATATTCGATAATATTTTAACCTTGAATTACGCTTACGCTATGCGTATTTTAATGAAACATTTTCTTCGTTTTTTGTTAAAAGAGATTAAAAATTAATAATATTAAGGTATTGAGATCATGGATGGAAATTTTTCCGAAAGAGTTCAGGAAGTTATTAGATTAAGCAGGGAGGAAGCTCTCCGTTTAGGACACGATTATATAGGGACAGAGCATCTTCTTCTCGGTATTATCAGGGAAGGACAAGGCATCGCGGTAAGAATTCTTAGGAATTTGGACGTTGACCTGATAAAACTTAAAAAAGCTATTGAAGATACGGTGAGAAGTTCGGGCGGAACGCTGACTATCGGCAACATCCCGTTGACTAAACAAGCGGAAAAAGTATTGAAGATAACTCAAATTGAATCGAAAATTTATAAATCGGATGTTATCGGCACCGAACATATTCTCCTTTCGCTTCTGCGCGACGAGGATAATATTGCCACGCAAATTATGCATCAGTTTAACGTTACTTATGAAAGCGCGCGGGCGGAATTGAATAATATGCTCACTCAGAAGAGTTCGTCGGCTAAAAAAATCACTTCCCCTCAAATTAAAAAGCAGGAAAGAACAAAAACTCCCGTGCTCGATAATTTCGGCAGAGACCTAACAAAGTTAGCCGCCGATAATAAACTCGACCCGGTTATAGGAAGAGAAAAAGAGATTGAACGCGTAGCTCAGGTTCTAAGCCGAAGGAAGAAAAACAATCCCGTTCTCATCGGGGAACCCGGAGTGGGCAAAACCGCCATTGCCGAAGGGCTGGCTCTTAAAATTGTCAATAGAAAAGTTCCGAGAATTCTTCAGGAGAAAAGAGTCGTTACACTCGACTTAGCCGGTTTGGTTGCCGGAACTAAATACCGCGGACAATTCGAAGAAAGAATGAAAGCCTTGATGAATGAATTGGAAAAAGCGCTCGACGTCATACTTTTTATTGACGAACTCCATACAATAGTCGGAGCCGGAGGCGCGAGCGGATCTTTGGACGCTTCCAATATGTTCAAACCGGCGCTCGCAAGGGGAGATATTCAGTGCATCGGCGCGACTACATTGGACGAATACCGTAAATTCATCGAAACGGACGGCGCTCTCGATAGGCGTTTTCAAAAAGTAGTGGTTGAACCGCCCAGCGTTTCCGAAACAATTGAAATACTGGAATTTATAAAATTTAAGTATGAAGAGCACCATCACGTCCGTTATTCCGACGAAGCGATTCAGTCTTGCGTTAAATTGAGCGATAGATATATCACCGACCGCTTTCTGCCCGATAAAGCGATTGACGTTTTAGACGAAGCCGGTTCCCGCGTACATATGGGTAATTTCAAAGTTTCCGACGATATTTTGAAATTGGAGGAAGCGATTGAAAATATTAAAAAACAGAAAATTGAAGTTGTTAAACGTCAGGATTATGAAGAAGCCGCTCGTCTCCGCGATCAGGAAAGAACTCTCCAATCCGATTTGGAAATTGCCAAAAGAGAGTGGGATAATCAGATGAAAGACGAGATTTACGACGTTACCGAAGAGGATATCGCCACTGTCGTCTCAATGATGACGGGCATTCCGGTAACGCGGGTTGTGCAGGCGGAAACGGAAAAACTGCTGAGAATGGATTTGTCGCTTAAGGAGAAAATTGTCGGTCAGGACGAAGCGATTATGCAGCTTACAAAAGCTATTAGAAGAACCAGAGCGGGATTGAAACGCGCCAATAAACCGATTGGGAGTTTTATATTTTTAGGTCCAACCGGAGTTGGAAAAACGGAACTCGCTAAAGAATTAGCCCGCTATTTATTCGATTCCGTCGATTCGCTTATTCGGATTGATATGAGCGAGTATATGGAAAAATACGCGGTTTCGCGTTTGGTCGGGGCGCCTCCCGGTTATGTTGGATACGAAGAAGGCGGACAGCTTACCGAAAGAGTCAGGCGTAAACCTTATTCCGTGGTTCTTTTCGACGAAATTGAAAAAGCTCACCCGGATGTTTTTAATATTCTTCTTCAAGTTTTAGACGACGGAGTTTTAACCGATAGCTTGGGAAGAAGAGTTGATTTTAAAAATACAATTATCATAATGACCTCCAATGTAGGCACCAAAGAAATTAAAGCGACCGGTTCTTTCGGTTTTTCAGGCGAGGAAGATATTGATAAATTCGAGAATTTGAAAAGTACCGTCGAAGAAGCGATGAAGCGTTTATTCAATCCCGAATTTTTAAATAGAGTTGACGAAGCGATTGTTTTCCGCAGCCTTACGAGGGATGATATCAAACAAATTATCAATATTGAAATGAAGGAATTAATAGATAATCTTGAAGAACACGGAATGGAAATTGAACTGGATAAAGCGTCACTTAATTTCTTGGCGGAAAAAGGTTTCGATCCGAAATTCGGCGCCCGTCCTCTAAAAAGAGCGATACAAAAATTTGTTGAAGACCCGCTTGCAGAAGAACTGCTTAATAGAAGTTTCAGCGAAGGCGATACGATTCTTTCAAAATTCAACAAAAAGAGGGGCGAACTTTATTTCGTTCCTAAAAAAGTAAATAAGAAGAAAAATCCCGAAGATGAAACTAAAGAGAATCCCGCTGAAGAAAAGGTGGACTAATGGCTCTCCTGAATGAGAAGGAGATTGAAGATAAATTACAGACTCTTTCAAGCTGGTTTTACCGTCAACGACTTTGCGTTCGCCTCAGCTATTGATAAACTGGTTTGATAAATGAACGAAATTGAAATAATGGAAATATTTAAAGAGACTAACGCTCTACTGGAAGGGCATTTTTTATTGACTTCCGGCAAACACAGCGACAGATATTTCCAGTGCGCTAAGGTTTTGCAGTACACGGAACATACTATAAATATTTGTTCTGAAATTGTTGAACGTTTCAAGGATGAAGAAATTGATACCGTTGTCTCTCCCGCAATAGGCGGAATTGTAGTGGGGCAGGAAGTCGCGCGGCAGTTGGGCAAGCGGTTCATTTTTACGGAAAGAGAAAACGGTAAAATGACGCTTCGCAGAGGTTTCTCAATTGATCCCGGCGAAAATGTTCTTGTCTGCGAGGATGTTGTTACAACCGGCGGTTCGGTTTTTGAAGTGATCGACGTTGTGAAAAATTCCGGAGCCAATGTTGCTGGAGTTGGAATAATTGTCGATCGCAGCGCGGGAAAAGTAAATTTCGGAGTGAAGCAGTTTTCCGTGATGAATATGGAAGTTACCGCTTATCCGCCGGAAGAATGCCCGCTGTGCACGACTGAGATTCCGCTGATAAAACCGGGTTCAAGGAATATTAAATAGAATATTGAAACGCTAATTAAATATTCCATTATATTTGATACCCAATTCCAAGTCTGATAATGTTAAAAATAGATTTGGGTTTACTCGGAATATTTTGGTTCAAAGGCGTTGAAATTCCATATTCCGTGTTTAAAGCAAAATCTACGGAGAGTTCTGTAAAAAGATGTTTTGTAAAATAATATCCTAATCCGGCGCTCACAAAATTTATCGGTTTACTATGACTTTTGTCAATAATATCATTACGAATTATCTTTTCGCGATTAAAGTGAATGTTTACCCCGATATGTAAATATGTATTTTCAACGAGATATTTATAGAAAAACATTCCTAACTCGAATCCGCTAAAATCACTTGCGTACAGATATCCGGCTCTGAATGTAACATAAGAATTTGATCCTTGGGATAAATTTGCTTTTAGAAATAAATATGCCGCTCTTGGAGGAGATAAATCGTATTTATTTTGATAATTATTAACCGACGCCAATTTTTCGGTGTGTAATGCAAACGCATCAAGTTTTATCCCAAATTTCACCGAACTTTGTGATAAAATTATTATGGGAAATAACATGATAATAAAAATAGTATAGAATGATTTTACTGTCATAGTCTTATAATATTTATTCTTAAATTATGTCAATATATATTAAGAATAATAAAAATATTTTTAATAGTCAATGCAATTTTTGAGAACCTTAAAAACCCCGGGAAATCAAATTTCAAAATAATAACCATAAATAAATTAACGCCATTCGTTTTTTATTACACGGTAGATTTACTTTTAGTAAATTTAACTTTTGTATTTATTTATTATTTATTATTTATTTTTTGAATTTTATTATCGATTCAAATTAGGATTATAAAAAATTAACTTACACAATATTTTAATTGAAAATGGAAACGTTATGAAGCGTATTCTAATATTTGCAGTAATTTCTTTTAATTATTTATATTCTCAAAATAATTTTGATGATATTTTCGAAACAAAAACCCTCCGTTTTGATTATTTCCGCACCGGAGACGCTAAAAGTGAAATGATTTCCTTCGACGCAATTATTGAAGAACCTATTTGGGGCGGAACAAAAAATAACTTAATCGATACTTTTGAATACGGTTCTTATTTATTCAAAGTATGGAGCGAAGATAAGAGTAAAGTCCTTTATTCGCGGGGGTTTTCTTCGTTATTCAGGGAATGGCAGACAACTGATGAAGCGAAAAACGTTAAAAGAACGTTAAACGAATCGGTTGTTTTTCCGTTTCCAAAGGACACCGTAGTTCTTGAATTATATTCGAGGGATAAAAAAGGGGAGTTTTTTTCAATCTTTGAATACAATATTGATCCAGGGAATTACTTCATTCGCAAAGATAGAAAAATGAAATACGATAATTTCAAAGTTCACTATTCCGGCGATCCATCGGAAAAGCTGGATATTCTGTTTTTACCGGAGGGTTACACATCCGAAGAGATGGCGGATTTCAAAAAAGACTGTGAAAAATTCAAAGATTACATTTTCGATTACGAACCGTTCAAAGAACTGGAAGATAAAATAAATGTGTGGGCTGTTTTGGCTCCTTCGCCGGAAGAAGGAACGGATATTCCGGCAGACAGCGTTTGGAAGAATACTTTACTGAATACAACCTATTACACATTCGACAGCGAAAGATATTTGATGACATACGATTACAAATCCGTTAGGAATTTAGCTGCGAACGCTCCCTACGACCAGATTTATATTCTGGTTAATTCGTCAAAATACGGCGGCGGGTCAATTTATAATTATTATTCGGTTACGGCGGCTAAGAACAAAAAAGCGAAACAGATTTTCATTCATGAATTCGGTCACGGTTTCGGCGGGTTAGCCGACGAATATTACACTTCGGATGTTTCTTACCAGAATTTCTATCCTTTGGATGTTGAACCGTGGGAGCCGAATTTGACCACGCGCGTGAATTTTGAAAAGAAATGGGCTGACCTAATTCAAAACGGAACTCCGGTTCCTACTCCGAACGAAGAAAAGTACAAAAACGTAATCGGATTATTTGAGGGGGGAGGTTATGCGGCAAAAGGCGTTTACCGTCCGACTTACAACAGCATAATGAAATCGTTTACGTCGAATGAGTTCAACGAAGTCTGTAAAAAGGCTTTGCGGAAAATGATTTTATTCTATTCGAGATAAAAAATTTTATCTGCGGAATAATTTGTTTATTTTATTAATTCAATTTTAAAGCTCAATAATGGAACAACGAAAACTATTACGTACAATCGAAAAAGCAGCTTCTCAAAAATTCGAATCGGAAGCGGAATTATTCAGGAAAATACTCGGACAACTTGTTAACCGGGAAAGCGTTAATATTACAGGCGGAAGAATATGGAAGCTAAATCCGGAATTAAAGGGATACGAACTTCTTTATCAAGCCGGACGAGTTCAAAAAATTAAAAAGGGATTTCTTCTTCCTTTAACTGATTACCCGATATTTAAAATGATAGTTGAACAGAGGACGATACTTGCCAGTGAGACGAATGAAACATTAAGAAGCAAGGGTATTTTCAGGTATTCTGCATCAGGAGCGGGTATAAAAATTGCCGTTGACGGTTCTGTTTATTATGAATTTCTTGTTGCGGTAAATAGTGAAAATATAGACGACTCGCTCCGTTATTCATTAAATATTATTGCTACTGTGTTGACATCAAGATTAAAAGAATGGCGTTTAAGCAGCTCACGAAAAAATCTTTTCAAGGATTTGGACAAAGCAAAGCAGCTTCAGCGAAGCATTCTACCGGATCATCAGCACGAATTTTATCATTACGATATTTTCGGCATCACAATTCCGGCGGAAATTCTCGGGGGCGATTTTTTCGATTATGTGAACATCGGGCCAGATGAGGACAGACTCGGAATTGTAGTTGGAGATGCCGCATCTAAAGGACTTAGCGCCGCCGCCGAGGCGATGTACATTTCCGGCGCTTTGCGTATGGCAAGTTCATTCCAAATTAAGATTTCTCCTATGATGTTCCGATTGAATAATTTAATAAACCGTATTTTTGCGGATGATAGGTTTTGCAGTATGTTTTACGGTGAACTTTCCAACGACAAAAAAGGCTTATTTCTTTACGCTAACGCCGGTCATAACCCCGCTTTGTTTTATTCCAAACATAAAAATGAATTTATATACTTAAATCCTACCGGACCATTATTAGGACCCGCTCCTAATTCGAGATATGAAACGGATTCCATTAACTTTGCGCCTGGAGATATTTTAATAATTTACAGCGACGGAATAACGGAAGCCGCAAATAATAAATTCCAGTTCTACGAGGAAAAACGATTACTGAAAACGGTGAAGAAAAATATCAAGTTGGATTTAGACGCTAAGAATATGGCTTATGCAATCATTCAAAGCGTAATTAAATTTTCCACGCAGGACAGTAAATATCAGGACGATAAAACTGTAGTTGTTATTAAGCGAAAGGTTGTTGATGAAGTTAAATGAAAAAATATTTAACGCCGGTGTTGTAGGAGCAGGGGGAGCAGGATTCCCGACGCACATTAAAGCGGGCAGCGATGTGGAATTTATGCTGGCGAACGGAGCCGAATGCGAACCGCTGCTTCATAAAGACTACGAGATAATGCTTCATTTTGCACCAAAGATTGTTAGCGGAATGGAATTGATGATGGATAGCGTTAACGCTAAGAAAGGATATTTCGGCGTAAAAAGGAAAAATATAAACGCGGCGGAGGAGATAGAGAAGTATTTCGGCAGCGGTAAAATTGAGCTTACCTTTCTCGGCGATTTTTATCCGTCGGGCGATGAATACGAATTAGTTTACGCAGCTACTAAAAGATTAATTCCTCCGCACGGAATTCCTTTGGATATCGGATGCGTAGTTAATAACGTGGAAACTCTTTACAATGTAGCAAACGCAGAGGAAGGTATTCCCGTAACAAAAAAAATGGTATCTATAAACGGCGCTGTGAAAGAACCGAAATCTTTTATGGTTCCGGTCGGAACTCAATTTAAAGATTTAATTAAAATGGCTGGCGGAACCCCGCTGAATAATTTCGGAATATTTGTAAGCGGCGTAATGATGGGACGGCTGACGTTCGATTTGTCCGAAGTTGTAACGAAAACTACCGCCGGACTAATAATTCTGCCTAAAGACCATTACTTAATTAAAAGGATGGAGCGTCCTCAGCGGGATATGAACAGAATTGGCAAGTCGGCTTGCGACCAATGTTCGTACTGCACGGAGTTTTGTCCCCGTTATCTGCTCGGATATGAAGTGGAACCCCATAAGGTTATGCGTTCTTTGGTATTTACAAAAAGCGGCGCGGAGGTTTGGAACGAATTTGCCGATCTCTGCTGTTCATGCGGTTTATGTTCCCTTTACGCGTGCCCCGAAGACTTGTACCCGCGCGAAGCCTGCGATCAAGGCAAAGCGGAGATGAAGAGAATGGGAGCAAAGCATGAGCAGTTGAAAGAAGTGAAAGTTCACCCGATGAAGGAAGGAAGGCGCGTTCCGCTGAAAATGTTAATGAAAAAAATGAACCTCCTTGATTATGATTCTCCTACGCCGTTTACTCAAAATTCTCCCGAACCGGACGCCGTTAAAATATTATTAAAGCAGCATGTCGGGGTTCCTTCGGTTCCTTTGGCGAATATCGGAGATTCGGTTTCGGAAGGTGATTTAATTGCAAGTGTTCCCGAAGGCTCTCTGGGCGCGAATATTCACGCTTCAATTAGAGGCAAAGTTACGCAAGTGTCCGACGATTATATAAGAATACAAAGATAAAGGATAAATTTTATGGAAATGAATTCATTAGGATTGATAGAACTTACAAGCATTGCCGCCGGAATGCAGGCGGCGGATATTATGCTTAAAACTTCTCAGGTCGAATTGGTTATATCGAGAACGATTTGTTCGGGTAAATATATGGTTTTAATCGGCGGCGATGTGGCGGAGGTACAGTCTGCGGTTGACGCGGCGGTTAACACGCTTGAGTTCGCGATAATAGACACTTTTGTGATACCGCATGTGCATCCGGATATTTTCCCCGCGCTGTCGGGGCATTCGAGCGTTGACGAATTGGAAGCGCTTGGAATTATTGAATCCTTTTCGGTGGCGTCATTAATTGAAGGAGCCGACGCGGCTGTTAAAGCGGCGAGTGTGAAACTGATTGAAATAAGACTCGCGATGGCTCTCGGCGGCAAAGCTTTCTGTACGCTAACCGGCGAAGTTGCGGCTGTAACGAGCGCGGTCGATTCGGGCGCGGCTTTGATTGCCGATAGAGGTCTATTGGTTAATAAAGTTGTAATTCCTCAGCCGAGAAAAGAATTGCTTTCCGAAATGATATAATTTGTTTAACTGTGAGAAATTGATTTGAATAAGATAAAAGTTTTCGCTCCGGCGAGCGTTTCGAATGTTGGACCGGGATTCGATGTTATGGGTTTCGCCGTAAATAATCTCGGCGATGAAATTACCGCGATTAAAAAAAATAAATCTTACGGAGTAAAAATAACCGAAATAGAGTGCCCGGGCTTCAAAATACCGAAAGCCGTTTCTAAGAACACGGCAGGCACAGCCGCAAAATCATTGTTAAAAACTCTCGACTTCCCCTTCGGAGTGGAACTGCGGATAAAAAAGAATTACGGCATAGGAACGGGATTAGGCTCCAGCGCGTCGAGCGCCGCCGCCGCCGTTTTTGCGGTGAACAAATTAGCCGGGGAACCGCTGACTAAAATTGAACTCGTAAATTTCGCGATGGAAGGGGAGAAAGTAGCTTCGGGCAATTACCACGCGGATAATATAGCGCCATCCTTGCTGGGCGGATTCACGATAATCCGGAATTATACGCCCTTGGATATAATAAAATTAAAACCTAATATGAAAATTTACTGCGGTTTATTTATGCCGAAAATTAAGGTGGAAACAAAAGCCGCGCGTTCAATACTAAGAAAAACCGTTCCGTTAAAGAAAACGGTTGAGCAGACCGGAAACATTGCCGGGTTAGTAGCCGCTTTATTTTCCGGAAATAAAAGATTGTTGAAAGATTCCCTCGTCGATGTTATTATCGAACCGCAAAGAGCCAAATTGATTCCCCATTTTGAGGAATTGAAAGAATTAATTCTCGAAGACGGCGCGCTGGGATGTTCAATTTCAGGCTCCGGTCCAACTCTCTTTTTCTTTTCGGATGATAAGAAAAAAGCGAAAAATATTCTTGAAGCGGCGCGGAAATATTATAGCGAACGGGGTTTCCACTCGGAATATTTTATCAGCGGAATTAACTATTCCGGAGCCAAAGTAGTTAAATGAAATTCATTTCCACAAAAGACGTAAGCGTTGGCATGTCGTTTTCGGAAGCGGCTCTGCTCGGTATGGCGGAAGACGGCGGATTATTCGTTCCCGAAACAATACCTGAATTGAATGAAGCGGAGTTAGAGTCGATTAAAGAACATTCCTTTCAGGAAACGGCTCGGCTAATATTGTCGAAATTTATAGACGAAGCGGAAATAAATTTACCTGCTCTTATAAAAAGAGCTTTTAACTTTCCGGTAAAATTGAAATCGCTCAGCGATAATCTTTTCGTATTGGAATTGTTTCACGGTCCGTCGAACGCGTTTAAAGATTTCGGCGCAAGATTTTTAGCCGCAGCGCTAAGCGAAATTTCAAAAAAGAAGGGGAGTAAACTCAATATTCTTGTCGCCACTTCCGGAGATACCGGAAGCGCGGTTGGAAAGGCTTTTTTGAATATCGAAAATATCGAAGTTTTCCTTCTTTATCCCTCCGGAAAAATAAGCGCAATTCAGGAGAAACAGATAACCACTATAGGCGGAAACGTAACCGCGTTGGAAATAGAGGGAACATTCGACGACTGTCAGACTTTAGTGAAGAAAGCGTTTGCCGACGACAAACTTAAAGAAAAAATAAATTTATCCAGCGCGAACTCTATTAATATCGCTCGTCTCCTGCCGCAGGTTCTCTATTACTTTGAAATACACAAGAAAATTGCAGATACTGAAAATTTACTTCTGTCAATCCCTTCGGGAAATCTCGGTAATTTAACCGGGGCGCTTATTGCTAAACGTATGGGTCTGCCGATACAAAATATAGTTTCGGCGCTGAATAAAAACGACGTATTCAACGAATATATCAGTACCGGCTGTTACAAACCGAGGAGAGCGGTTCCAACGTTATCGAACGCTATGGATGTGGGAGCGCCGAATAATTTGGAGAGAATAAATTACTTGTTCGGCGGCGATATCGAATCTTTGCGGAAAACAATTCATGCGGCGAGCGTTTCAGACGAGGAAACAAGAGAGGCTATATCGGAAATTTATAATAAATTTAATTACGTCGTTTGTCCGCACACCGCGGTTGCTTACGCCTCTTTCCGGAAAACTGAATCCAAGTTCGGCGGTAATGTTAAACGCGTCTTTGCCGCCACGGCGCATCCGGCAAAATTTATCGGTATTTACGAAGAGAAGATCAAAAATAAAATTGAAATGCCGAAGGGGTTAAAAGAAGCGATGGCGAAGGAAAAGAAAACGATTATTCTTCCCAATGAATACGGGAAGTTTAGAGATTACCTTTTATTTAAGCGCAAAAAAAGACTTTAGTCCCGAACAGAGAATTAGCTTAAACCGTAATTATGCATTAGAGTAGAAAAAAAGGATGTAAACCTATATATTA
>CAYNUJ010000051.1:0-17946 GCA_964400095.1 uncultured Melioribacteraceae bacterium | reverse complement strand
ATTATATTTTTAACCGGAAGAAATAATTTTATCGCATACGCAGTTTCCACCGATTGTTAAAACAAATTTAATATTATACGGGAGCAATTAAAATGAAAAAATATTTGTACCGTTATAACGCTCATGTGGTTTCCGTTTATGACGGAGACACTATTACCGTCGATATCGATCTCGGCTTAAAAACATTCGTCAAAAAAGAGAAGATAAGATTCTTCAGAATTAACGCACCGGAATTAAGAGGCGCCGAACGAAAAAGAGGATTGGAGTCCAGAGATTTTTTGCGCGGCATTTTGGCGGATAAAGATATCATACTCGAAACAATAAAGGATAAAAGAGGAAAATACGGAAGATATCTCGGAGAGATTTGGATTGAAAATGAAAAAGGTAAATTGATAAACGTAAATGATTTACTCGTGAAAAAAGGCTTCGCGGTTTATAAAGAATATTAATCCCAAAAAATCATTTGTGTAAAAGTTCTAATGACCTCTATTAATAATAGAACTTGCAAATGATGGAAACGCTGATTGTTATGATTGATTAAGATGATTTATGATTACAAAATTTAGATTTAAATTGTATCCGCAGATTTAATCCGCACATCCACAGCAAAAATATTTTCCGATTGATCAATAATTACCGGATTAAGATCAAATTCCGAAATGAACTCATTCTCCAACAGCATTCTGCATGAATTACGAATAATTTCCGTTATTTTTTTAATGTCCGAAGGACTTTCGCCCCGCACGCCTTTGAGTATTGTTCCTATTTTTGTTGTACTAATCATATTGTCTATATCGGCGGCTGAAGCGAAGGCGGAAATCAATGATGTGTCGTTGAAAACTTCCACGTATTTTCCGCCGCTTCCGAACATTATAACCGGACCGAAGGATACGTCGCGATAGCCGCCGACGAGCAGCTCGCGCTTCGCCGAAATAAACGGCTGAATAAGAAAGCTATCCACCGCGGCGCCTTTTTTCGAAAAACTATCTGAAATTTCCTCGGCTGCGTTTAACAGCTCTTCAATATTTTTAATATTTAATTTCACCCCGTTCATTTCCGATTTATGCGTGAATTGTTCGTTTATTCCTTTAAGAACAACAGGAAAAGAATCGGCGTATCCGGTTAGTTCGTCCGGCTGATAAAACTTCTGCCCGACAATCGGAATTTCATATTTTCCGCATAACTTAAAAGTTTCTTCTCCGGATAGGAATTTCCCTTCGTCTATATTTTTAACTTCTCGGTAAATAGAAAGAAGATTTGAATACTCCTTCCGGTAATTGTTAAGTTTTTCACAGGTTCGGGAATATTTCAGCATATTGGATAATACTTTCGGAGGGTCTTCCGGACGGCGGAAAACCGGTTTTTGCGAAACCGACTTCAAGCGGTATTCATTCCAAAATTCCGGCAGGGGCATAGCGCACTGCAGTAACGGTTTATCGGAAACTATTTCATTAATCCCTTCAATCACATTCATCGGTTTAACCATAACCGGCTCCACAAAAATAGAAATGACAGCGTCAACATTATCGTCGGCGAGAAGAATTCTATTAACCTCTTTGTAAGTTTCCGCGTCTCCGCCGGGAAGCAGGTCAACCGGATTATTTACGCTCCCTTCAGGACGAACAATCTCGCGTAATTTCTCTTTAGATAAGTCGGATAACCCGGCTAATTTTAATCCGGCGCGTTCCAGCGCGTCCACTGTTAAAATTGCCGGACCGCCGGCGTTTGTTACAACGCCGATTCTATTTCCTTTCGGCATCGGGAAGCGCTCAAACCCCTTTGCCGTATTGAACATTTCGTTAATGTCGTCAACGCGGATAACGCCGAACTGGTTTAGAATAGATTCGGCAACATTATCGGTTCCGCTCAAAGCTCCGGTGTGGGAAGACGCCGCGCGCATTCCGCCGTCGGTTCTTCCGGATTTAAGAACGATAACGGGCTTTGTAATTTCCCCCGACATGAACGGCTTAATGAATCCGATACCGTCGCGGAAACTTTCCAAGTAAAGAGTAATAACGTCAATATTTTCATCGGACTGCCAAAAGCGGATAATTTCATTTTCACCAATATCGGCTTTGTTTCCAACGCTTATAAAATGAGCGAATTTGATGTCGGTTTCCCTCAATGAATTAAGCACTGCCGCGCCCAAAGCGCCGCTCTGCGATAAAAACGCCGTCCTGCCGGATTCGGGTTTTTCCGCTACGAATGTCGCGTTCAGCTTCGAGTTTTCGAGAGTATTTATTACTCCCATACAATTGGGTCCGATAAGCCGGGCATTATAAGAATGAATAAGATCGACGATTTTTTTTTCATCTTCGGCGCCGTCCGCGCCAATTTCTCTAAATCCCGCAGTAACTAATATTATCGATTTAACGCCTTTATTCAGTAATTCCTTAATTGAATTTTCGGCGAATTTTTTAGGGACAACAACAATGCCGAGATCGATGGTTCCAATAATATCATTTATAGACGCATAGCATTTGTAGCCGGAAATATCTTCGGCTTTGGGATTTACCGGATACACTTTGCCTTTATAACCGTAATTCTTTATAGTTTTAAGCAGCTCGTAACCGATGCTTTTCTCTTTCGTTGACGCGCCGGCAATACAAATTGATTCCGGATAAAAGAATTTCCGTAAAATATTTCTCATACCGATTTCCATTTAAGACTGAAATATTGGAATTAAAACATAATTAAAGTTAACAAAAAAACGGAATTTAGACTTTGGCAATTAATCAATTTTATAAAGATAATTGGGCAGTTTAATTTTCAATCCGGTATTATCGCCGCGTAAGTCGCTTAACTGGTCTCCGATGCTGGCAATAATTTTATAACCTTTTTTCGCCAGTTCTTTCCGCTTAATTTCTTTGTATTTCGCAGCCGGAAGTTTGTTCTCGAAACTATCCCGACAGATTAAAGTATCGTAATTCAAGAACCCGTTTCGAGCTAAATTTAATTTTGTCGCGTCATGAAGTATTTCACTCCGACCCGTTAAAAATATAACGCTAATGCCCCGATTCCGCAAGAAAGAATAAAATTCTTGCATATGCGGAACGCTTTTCTGCCGACTTTTCAGAAGATATTCCTTCCACGTGTCGTACCTAAATCCGAATCCGATTTCTTTTGTATATTCGTAGCCGGAGAGCGCTGTATCGTCAACGTCAAAAATAACCAGCGAACTATCGGGTAATTGAAGTTCTTCAATTTTCTTTTCCGCGTCCTCCAATATTTGCTTCACCTCGTCGCCGTATCGTCCGCTTTCATAATATTCTTTAACCGCCGCTTTCGCGTCGTCCAAATTTGTCAAATTCTGCGATGAGATTATTCCGGCTGAAATTAAAATCAAGAAAAACGTTTTCATCTTCTCTCCTTAAAAAGAAAAGGACTGTCCCGCATCAAACAGAGCGAAACAGTCCGAAAATAATTTGACTCAAAGCTATAATATGTATTTACTTAAGTCGCGATTCTTAACGATAGAGTCCAATTTTTCGCTTACAAGTTCGCCGCCGATATCAATTATTTTATCGGAAAGTTTATCCGGCACTTGAAAGAGAATATCTTCGAGAAGAGTAGTGAGAATTGTATGTAATCTTCTCGCTCCGATATTTTCAACTTCCTCGTTAACGTGCGCCGCGACACGGGCAATTTCGTTAATCGAATCGTTGTTGAAATTTATTTCAACGCCTTCTGTATCAAGCAGAGCGGCGTATTGCTTAAGCAAAGCGTTTTCGGGCAGAGTTAAAATTTTAATAAAGTCCTCTTCGGTGAGACTTTGCAGTTCAACCCGGATAGGAAATCTTCCCTGCAATTCGGGAATTAAATCCGAAGGTTTGGCAATATGGAACGCTCCGGCGGCAATAAATAAAACATGATCGGTTTTTACCGGTCCGTACTTTGTATTTACGGTAGTGCCTTCAACAATAGGAAGCAAATCGCGCTGAACGCCTTCGCGGGAAACATCGGGACCGCTTCCTTTGCTGCTGTTTCCGGCAACTTTGTCTATTTCATCAATAAAAACAATTCCGCTTTCCTGAACTCTTTTTGTCGCTTCCTTTTGAACGGCTTCCATATCAATCAATTTCTGCGCTTCTTCTTCCGCCATTATTCTGCGCGCGTCTTTAATTGAAGTTTTTCTTTTTTTCTTTTTTTTCGGAATCATACTGCTGAAAATTTCCTGCAAATTCATTCCCATATCGTCCATGCCCGCCGGCCCGAGAACTTGCATCCCCACAGCGGGAGCGGTAATATCGAATTCGATCATCTTTTCGTCCATTTCGCCTTTGCGGAGTTTTTTGCGCATCCACTCGCGGGTTTTAGTATTCTGAAAAGCTTCGTCGTTTTCATCTTCGGAATCAGCCGCAGCCTGTTTTTTAACGGGAGGAATAAGAATATCGAGTATTTTATCCTCGGCTAATTTTTCCGCTTTCTCCTGAACTATTTCCGTCCTTTCAGCTTTAACCATATTTACCGCCAGATCCGTCAAATCTCTAATCATCGATTCAACGTCGCGTCCGACATAACCGACTTCGGTAAATTTAGAAGCTTCAACTTTAATAAACGGAGCGTTAGCCAATTTTGCCAAACGGCGGGCAATTTCAGTTTTCCCCACGCCGGTAGGTCCAATCAGAATAATATTATTCGGCATAATTTCATCGCGTATAATTTCGCTTACCTGCTGCCTTCGCCATCTGTTGCGCAAAGCAATTCCAACGGCTTTCTTCGCTTCGTCCTGTCCGATAATAAATTTATCCAATTCTTCAACTATTTGCGAAGGAGTCAAATTTTTCATCACATCATTATTACTCATATAATTACCTCAAGTTTCAAGTTTTTCTACAATAATATTTTGGTTAGTGTAAATACAGATATCTCCGGCGGTAGAAAGAGATTCTTTAACAATCTCATCCGCCGAAAGGTCTGTATGTTTAATAAGCATTTTAGCCGCGGCTAAGGCGTACATTCCGCCGGAACCGATTGCTACCAAGCTGTCTTCCGGCTCAATCACGTCGCCGGTTCCCGAAACAATAAAAGCCCCTTCGGAGGATACGACTGCAAGCATAGCTTCGAGCTTGCGCAAATATTTATCCGTTCTCCAATCCTTTGCAAGCTCCACTACCGAGCGGTTAACATTTCCGCGGTATGTTTCGAGTTTCTCTTCAAATCGATTCAATAAAGTGAAAGCGTCCGCCGCCGAGCCTGCGAATCCGCAGAGAACTTTGCCGTTATATAACTTTCGTATCTTTTTCGAATTATGTTTAACCACAGTGTTCCCCAGAGTAACTTGCCCGTCGCCGCCGATAGCCGCCATGCCGTCTTTGATTACTCCGAGTATAGTCGTCGATCTAATTTTTTTTGACAATCTAATTATCTCCTAATTTTAAATATTCAAACTGTAAATATAAATCATTATACATATTATGGCAGAAGAGAACGGTCTTTCCACGGAGCCTTCCACTCCGTAAATTCGGGAGTAAGCGGAAAGGCTAACATTCTGCCCCCAAAGCCAAAGTATTTATACACAAGCATTTGAAGATTATTCACTTTCAGCGCGTCCAAAGCCTGCTCATTTATTTTCACGCCGTATTTATCCGCCAGTTCGACAGTTTTTCTAATTAATGCGCTTTTAATTTTTTCAGCTTTTAATTTTTTAACGAACTCATCTTTAACATTCTCGAAATCTTTCGGTTCCGCAGACACCTCTTTGACGCCGAGAAGTTCAAAAACAGAATAACCGTCGGGCGTTTTTAATGGTCCGTAAATATCTCCTATTTTCATACCGCCGGCAATTTCGCCTATCTTGCCGTACATTGTCACCGGAAAAAATCCCGACTCGCCGTTCTTCCCATTAGCCCATTTGCGTTTTGAAAACTTTAGCGCCAGATCTCTTAAATCCGCTCCCTCGGAAAGTTCGGATAAAACTTTGTTCACAATTTCCAAACTATCGGTTAAAACCTCGGCAATATTTACCTGCTTAATCTGACGGCTGTTTTTAGATTTTTTGAATTCATTCAAAACTTCCTCGTCGCTCAATTTAACGCTGTTAAACAACTCCGATTTGAACAGATTAGCCAGGTAATAATCTTTCCAAATTTCAATGCTCATTTTCACATCCGGGAGATTATTATAACCTTTGCGAAAAGCTTCGTCGGCGAGCATTTCCTGTTCGATAAAACGCTTTACTCTCGAGTTCAGCTTCGCGCGAATCAAATTCGGATTTAAATTATTCGTATAAAATCCCTCGAAAAACAGATTGTGTAAAAATTCATCCGCGGTAATGCTCCTGCCGTTTATTTTCACAAACTTCATCCCCAGCGTATCCGCGCCTATTTTACGCGCCAGTTTGGGATAATCTTTCGATTCCAACTCAATTTTTTCCCCGTCGGGAATTCCATCAATCAACTGCCTTCCGTGCAGCGCCTCGATAATACCTCTGGATAAACTCCAGAATACAAAACCGTTTGTTTTTACTTCTTTTCCCGCAAATAGTTTTTTGTAGAAATTCTTTACCGCTTTTTCCGTAATTCTATCGTTTACTATTTTTTTTACTTTTGCAAACGCATTATTTCTTTCTTTGTCGCTTGAAAATTGTTTCGGTTCAATTTTATATAACTTAAATATTAAAAACGCTCCCTCTTCCTCAATCGGAGGCGTAAATTCCCCGAGTTTTAACGAATACAAAACATCTTCCACATCTTTGCCGGTTTCGCCGAATGAAATAGTAGTAAATTCTTTCTGAAGCTTTTCCTCAATTCTTCCATTAAGTAAGCTTTCAAAATCCGCTCCTTTTTTCAGCCGGGCATAGAATTCGTTAATTTCCTTTTTATCGTATGAAATCAAATATTTAACGCTTAAGACTTGAACAGTCCTTTCTTTTCCCTTAATAATATCGGCAGGATTAAGTTTAATTTTCTTCTTTATTTCCCGTTCGTAGAGCGCGTCCCGCGCGTACATTCTTTCTACAATCTTAAACGTCTTTTTCATTATATCGTTGTTATCATACCCAGCTTCCTCGGCGGCTAAAGCCCAAAGTTTTTCGGCAATTATCGAATAGAGCATTTTCTTTTTTCGATTCTTAACATTCTTTGCGCCGTCTTTACTTAGCGATGGAACCATCTTGAATCGTAATGCAAATTCCTTTTCGCTTATCCTGCGGTTTCCGACTTCGGCAATAGTCTTCCCGCTCTGCGCGTTCACACCAATTTGCAGAGTAAAGAAAAATACGAAAAGAGCCGTTAATTTAATCTTCAATTCGGTAGCCTTTAATTTTCCAGGGAAATATTTTCGGCACATTATTTTTATAGTCGGCGTATAAATCGCCGAATTTTTCGAGCAGTCTTTTCTCTTCGTAATAAGAACCGATATAAAAATACGCGACGATACAGATAAACATTATTAAATAGAAGAAACTCATCGTTGGTCTCAGCGCCAGGAATAATATCGAAAAGAAATAGATCGGATGGCGCGTGTGAGCAAAAGGTCCGGCAAATGTTAATTCCGAAGATTCGTCCAAATCATCCTCCTTGTAAGCCCCGAGGAAATATCTTTTTATTTGATTAATCCCGATAAATTCCTTGATGCAAATATATGTGCCCGCCCAATAAATTCCGGCTAACGACGCAAGCTGAAGAACCGTAACAATAATATCAAACGGATTGTTCAAATCGTAAATAACGATACCCGGCTTTGGCGAAATTTTATAAAAGACATAAAACGTAATAACGGAAGTAACATTATAGAACAAGCGATAGAAAGCTATTTTTGAACCGGCTTTTTCTTTTATTAAATTTTTAATTTTATTCGACGCCATTACGGAATGTAGAATTCCGAATAAAAAAACAAATAACAGAATAATTTCAACCGCTTCAAAAAAATAGGTCATAATTCTTTTCTTAATCTTGCCACCGGAATTCGCATCTGCTCTCTATATTTAGCGACGGTTCTGCGGGCAATGTGTATTCCTTTTTCTTTAATTATTTTCGTAATTTTATCGTCGCTGTAGGGCGAATTTTTCGGTTCGCTGTCGATTATTTCTTTAATCAATTCTTTTATGTGTTTGTTGGAAACTTCCTCGCCGTTGGAAGTGGTTAAGCCTTCGCTGAAGAAATATTTCAATTCGTGTATGCCCACCGGGCTTTGCACATATTTACCGTTAACCACTCTGCTGATTGTAGAAATATCCATATTCACTTCTTCGGCAATGTCTTTATAGATCATCGGTTTTAAAGCTTTGGCGCCGTATTCGAAAAAATTATACTGCTTTTCAAAAATAGCCCGCATAATTTTGAGCAGCGTTTCTCTCCTCTGTTGAATCGAATAAATAAACCACTTTGCCGATTCAAATTTTTCCCGTAAAAATTTATGCGTGTCTTTATCTCTTTGAGATATCTTTCTTTTGCGCTTATTCGTGTTAATCATTTCGAGATAAGTCTGACTAATTGTTACCGAAGGCATCCGCTTATCGTTCAATGTAATTATATAATTATCGCCGACCTTTTCAATCATAAAATCGGGAGTGATCTGGTTTGTCTGTTCAAGTTCAATTTTACCTGCGCCCGGTTTCGGGTTCAATTTTTGAATTATTTGAACGGCGGATTTTAACGCATGTTCGGTTAGTTTCAGGTCTTTGCGGATCGGGTCGTAACGTTTATTTATAAAATCATTGTAATGGTCATTCAGAATTTTTTCCGCGATAAACGAGTAATAAGGATCGAAAGTGGAATTCTGCAGTTGAACAATCAGGCACTCTTTCAAGTTCCTCGCTCCAACTCCAACGGGTTCGAACTTCTGAATAATTTTCAGAACCCTGTCGGCGTCTTCGAGAGATAATTCGATATGTTCAAACATTTTGAGATCGTCAACTAACTTTTGAAGCGTCTGCCTGAAATATCCGTCCGCATTCAAACTGTAAATTATTTCCTCGCCGAGAATCAGTTCGTCCTCAGTTAAATCGGAAAGATGGAGTTGAGTAATAAGCCGTTCGGTTAATGTTCCCTGAGCCGGCGCCAGAGGCTGAACGGCATCGTCGTCTCCCGGACTTTTATTAATGCGAACTTCGTCAAGTTCGGTTTCATTCATAAAATCTTCCAGCTCAAATTCATCATCTTTGCTTTCGAGTTCGTCGTTTTCAAAGTCCTCGTCGTTTGAATCCTCTTTTTGGTCGAGAGATAATTCTTCTTCTGTTTCCAACACTTCTTCCAAAATAGGATTAAGCTCCAATTCGGTTTTGATTCTTTGCTCCAGAGCCAGCGTATTAAGCTGAAGAAGTTTTTGATATTGAATCTGCTGTGGAGATAATTTCTGCTGTAGCGACTGTTTTTGGTGTAATGATAGCATATCAACTTTCCGGATTATTCATTAGTTCGTCGTACCATTCTGTTCCGAAGGCTCTTATTAAAGCGTCCTTGCAGAATTCCGCAACTGTGAGACCCGTATTAGCGCCGCGTTTAACAGCAGGGAGGCAATCGTCATATTTTTCGTAGCGTAAAACCGGTCCTCCGAAATCGGATATTCTTATTGGGAACAAATGACACGAAATCGGTTTGCGGAAATCGACCTTTCCGTCGAAATAAGCTTTCTCAATTCCGCATTTCGCCACAGTTCCTTCGTAATACGAAAAAACGCAGTCCCGGTTGTCAATACTTCTGATAAGCAATTCGCCATCCTTGATTTCGGAAAATCCTTTTTTCACAATTTCCTCAACATTCCGTTTCGGCAGGTATTTTTTAATCGTATCGAGCTGTCGGTCAATTATCGC
Source organism: uncultured Melioribacteraceae bacterium (assembly GCA_964400095.1). Lineage (GTDB taxonomy): Bacteria > Bacteroidota > Ignavibacteria > Ignavibacteriales > Melioribacteraceae > CAYNUJ01. Next base: position 8,192 of record CAYNUJ010000051.1, on the reverse strand, counting down.
CGTTTCGGCTTCGAAAACCGGAGCGCCGAATTCGCTTTCCATCGTGCAGCACGCTCCTTTGCATTTCTGCAAATCGCATGTGAATTTCGCTCTTAGAATTTCTTTATTTACTACTACGGCTCCCGCCTCGGTTAAATTTTGCATATATTTTAAATAATTTTGGAATAATTTTTGCTAAAAATAATTAATTTGTCCCACTAATGAAATAAAAATGAGATTAAAGTCAAATTATTGAGTGCAAAGTATGAATAAAAACTTCTGGAATGGAAAGAAAATAATTTTAACCGGGGCTTCGAGCGGCATTGGGAAAGCGATTGCCGAATCTCTTTTGGACGTTAATTGTTCGCTTCATCTCATTTCAAGGAGAGTTTCGCTTATCGAAGAATTTATTGACTCAGCCGCAAATACGAGGGCTAATGTTTCAATCCATAAATGCGACGTTTCCGATAAAATGGCGGTACGCGAAATCTGTGAAAAAATATACGAAATCGACGGCGCCGTGGATATTGCCATTCTAAATTCAGGCGTATCCAAAAGGAAAAAATTAACCGCGTATGATCCCAAAATTGCGGAAGACGTTTTCGGAGTAAATTTATTCGGCGTTATTTATTTTACCGAGTGGCTGCTGCCAAAATTCATTGAAAAGAAAAACGGAATTATAGCCGGGGTTAGCAGTCTTGCGGATAATAGGGGTTACCCGGGAAGCGGATTTTACAGCGCGAGTAAAGCGGCTCTATCTATTTATCTCGAAAGTCTCAGAATTGAGTCCGCTTTATTCGGAGTTAAAGTTATTACCGTTAAACCCGGTTTTGTAAGAACGCCGATGACCTCAAAAAATAATTTTAGTATGCCCTTCCTGATGGCGCCGGAAAGAGCCGCGGAATATATAATTAATGGGATAGAAAAAGGAAAACCGGTTATTCAATTTCCGTGGCAGACTGTTTTTCTGAGCAAATTAATCGGGAATATTCCCGCAATAGTTTATGAATTTCTTTCCAGCAGAAGGAAGTATTAATAATCAAGGATTGTAAATGAAAAATGAAGAATGAAGAATGAAGAATGAAAAATTAAAATATATGTTCGTTTTTTCTTTTGTTTTATTTACAAACATTCACTCGCAGGGTTATTCCTTGAACGCAGATTTAACTTTTAATACCTCTAATAAAATTTATTCGGATTATACGGGCTTTTCTTTAGGTTTTAACTTTCCTTTCGTTTACGAAGATTTATACATAGAACCTTATATTAAAATATTTAAAACCGAAATAAATTTCTATTCAGACCAAATACCGGAGAACTCCTTTAACAAAGGTATTACGTTTGGAGCTAAAGTAAACTACTTTCCGACAGAAATATTTTATATAGAAACCATAAAATACCAACCGTATATGGGTTTCGGTTTTGGTTATCAGCTAAATTTTATAAGCGAAACATCAAACTTTCCCATTGATTTGAACAACGAGATATTTTTTAACGAGTTAGAAAAGGATTTTGTAACTGATTTATTCGCGGGAATTGTATTTACTCCAAAGCCGGGATTTCTGCAGCTTTCGGCAGAGTTCACCTACCAATTGAGAAATCCGGTATTAAGCTATCATTCCGACGCTGCGGGCGAGAATATATTTCACAGAAGAAAGGTAAACTTAAACGCTCTTTTGGGGAGTATCGGTATTCGGGTAATCTTTTAGCTAAAGAGGAAAAACTGTCTGTAATTATTTGGAATTAATTAGCCGAAAAAACTTCCATTTCTTTGGCATTTTTAACTACATTTTGAATTTTACTAATGAGTTTCACGGCGCTTTTATGTTTATAATAAAGAAAATCCTCTATTAAAAAAATATCGGCGAGCGCGTGCATCGATTTTGTAATGATATCGGCAAGGTTATTTTCTTCCTCAAATACTTCAACGGGAAGAAGGAAAACGAGATCGAAAGTAGCGACTTCAGCAATAGAAACAAGCTCTTTAAATGTTAAATCCTTAAGCTGAACTCCTCTTAATTCGGAATTACTATCTCCGCGGAGTTTCAATTCGAATTCCATTCGCTCGGTTAACATGCTGACAGCTTCTTTTATTGGAATTTTTAACTCGATCATAATTTTCCTTAAAATATTTATTTATAATTGGTTATCTAACTTAATAAATTGTCCAGTAAATTGATATCTCACCGGAATTAAAAGTATAGGTGGATTGTCTCTGTGTTGTTTTACCCGCGCCGAAAGAAGCATTTAAATTAAACCTTTCCCAAATCCTCCAAATTAATTGCGCTCTAACCTCGGTAATAATAACTCCGGTTGACATTTCATAACCTATCTTAGCTTCAGTTCTTACGCTCATATCATCGGTTTTCGCGAAATAATATTCACCCCATAAACTGTGCGACTCGAAACCGATAGGGGAGTAATAAATAATTGCGTCGTATCTGAAATTAGCGTAATAATACTCGTAACCGGCGTTAAATAAAGGATAAAATCCTTTTCCGAGGCGGAATCTGATATTATTTCCGGCGTTACCATCGGTTACATCCACGTAATTATACAATCCGCTTATCTGAAGCGTTGAAGGTAATTTATAAAATCCGCTGATCTGATAAACGGACGCGTCTTCCCTAACGTCGATTAAATAAGGCGAATAAAGAATAAGATCGGCGTCTGATTTGTTGTATTGAACCGTAACGGAAAGCGTATCGCCCTTTTTATAACGGAGGAAAGCGTCTATTTCGTCTGAGCGGGTATTTTGATTGGAATTAAGAATCCCCATCCCTATACCGCCCGAAACGCGCGGTGAAAAAGTAAGGAAAGCATGGGCTTTCAGAGCGGTAAAGTCGATGTTACCCGTAAAATTAGCCGGCATATTTGCAAGTATTGTAGAATCCAATGCGGCGCTGTTTCCGCGAACAAATGTTTTATTGAAAGAAACGCCTAACGAAAGAAATGAGAGCAATCCCAAATCGATTCTGCCCCCCGCGCGGTAGAAAGTGAACCCGACATTATCGCCGTAATACGCAGCGGTAGGCGCAAACCCTACGCTTGATGGAAACGTTGCAATAATACCTTCAAACCCGGTAATGGGCAGCCATCCCAATCTCAGTTTTACCATTTCCGTTTCGGTGGAATCGAGTTCCCATTTTTCCAATAGAGAGCTGTAAATTTTTCTTGCGGAATCCGGTTCGCCAACTTTGGCATATGAATCGCCTAAGAAAAGCAGCGGGTCAAATTCTTCCGGTTCATCTTCAACAAGCTGTTTAAATTCTTTAAGCGCTGTTATCGAATCGCCTTTAGCGAATGATACTTTGGCGCTTTGCAGCGCGGCTTCGTACATATACCCGTTGGACAAAACCTCCTCGTATGCTTCCTTAGCTTTATCGTAATTTCCCGCACAAAACTGAACATCCCCATATTCTTTTAAGATTAAAACGTTCGGTTCCGCTTGAGAAAAATAATCTTCATAATAAGGCAGCGCCTCGGCGCAGCTATCGTTCATAACTTTTTGTCTGCCTTTTTCCAGGATAGAATACAATCTTTCCTCTTCGGCTCTCAATTTTTGGAATTCGATATTCGAGCGAAGCTTTCCTCCTTCGGGATTTGACGGCGCAAGAGTTTCTGCGCTGTCTGCCAAAGCCAATGCCTTCTCGAATTCCCGCACCTGCATGTAATATGAACCCATTGCGATTAAAGCGTCAACATTTTTCGGCTGTTTGCTCAGCACATTATCTAAATATTGCTTGGCTAAATCCAAATCCTGATTCGTCCATATTGAAAGCTGAGCGCGGAATAGTTGATATTCCAAATTATTCGGATAATCATTTAAGACGCCGTCCATTATCTGAATAGCAAGATCAAACTGCCGGTCCCAGCTTGCCGAACGCGCGTAACGGTACAAAAATTTCGGGTCGTTTTCTTCGGGTACAACTTCGAGATAATTTTGATAAACTATTGTGGCGGAATCGAATCTTTCTATGTAATTATAATATTGAGCCAATTCCATTGTGGCTTTTTTGTTTTTCGGATTTTTTCCCACTTGACCCCTGAATTTCTTAATTTTCTGCCGATAGATTTTATCTCTATATTCGATCACAAAATTCCATTTCTCGTCGAATATTTCCTCGCCCTCGTGATTTTGCGCGAGCAAAACCAACTGCTGATAAGCTTCTTCAATTCTATCCGCTTTAATTAACTCATCGACAAGTTTAAAACGGATTTCATCGTTTCCGGGGTCTTTTCTAAGGAGCCGAAAATATCTGTCGATCGGATATTCCTTACGATTACCTTCTTTTAGCTGAGTTAAATAAGCGTGCTTAAGCGCCCGGTCCAATCCATCCTTGGCTTCAATGAAAAAGGGTTTGAAGCTGAGCGCCCGCTCAAACGCCTCTTTGGCAATTAAATAGCGTCCAAGCCAAATATTGAACCATCCGTATCGGCTCCACAATCTCCAATCGTCAGGATAGCGGTCAACCCAAATTTTAAGAATTTTAACGCCTTTTTCAATATGTTTATTAGCGGTTAAAATCTCGGCGTAACGTATTATTTCATCGGGCGACGCGTTTGGATCTAAATTTAAATATTTATCGTACCATTCTTCCGCTAATTCCCACTCCTCCATCCATCTATAAGCTTTACCTATTTCAAGATAATTCCAAGGAATTGAAGGATCAATTTTTATATCCCGTTTATATCCGACAATATTCTTACGCAAAATTTTATAGAGTTTTCCTCTAACCCGCGCTAAAATTTCATTTATTTCTTTATTTGTGGGGTCGAGTTTTCTGGCTTTTCGTAAATCTATAATAGAATTTTTCAACTGCGAACGGGCTTCGTAACATAAACCTCTGAGCTTATAACCTTCGGCTAAACGAGGTTTGGAAGAAATATATTTATTCAGCAGATCAATCGCCTCTCCGTACCGTCCCGCCTTCATATGCGTTAATGCCTCGGTTTTAAAGGATTCCGCAATATCTTGAGCATAAAGCGGAGAACTCAAAGAGAGAAACAAAATAAAAAGTATCGATATTTTTATAGACTTAATATTTTCCCCAATATAATATTTCAACATAACCCTAAAAATTACAATAAGTTAGCGAGATCTTCTAAAACATAGCTTTAATTTAATAAATTTAAAGCAAAAAGTATATTAAAATTTAAATTATTTTTTCGTAATTAAATTCAAAACATCTTTAGTGTTTTCTTTAACTTTATCGTAATTAAAAGGAATCGTCCAATATTTGCCGTTCCGCATCATATCCAAAAAATCGTCGTAATGAGGACTAAACGGATTTCCCGACTGACCGAGATTGGTAATCATTTTAAAATTATCAACATCCGCCCAATCCAAAATAAACCTCATACTCGGTCCGATTGAGGCGTCGAAAGAATTTTCTTCATCGTTAAAAAACATGAAATTCGCATTTATAGTTGAATTATCGCCTTCGATAGGATAAGGTCCGCGGTCGAGGTTCAGCCAATAATCTAATATTTTCACCGCCGAAAGCGGATGACGCAATGAATGAAAACTAATTTGTCCAAGTTCGGGTTTGCCGAATTTAACCAATACTTCTTCCAGCGCAATGGCTGAAATGTCTTCCAAACTTTCTACTTTTGTCTGAGTTTTTTTATTGTCGATAAAGTCGCTGCTCGAATCGGAAAGCGTTTCTTCCAATATTTGTCCGCCCAATTTGTAATCGTCCTTCAATTCGTCTTCAAACACAGCCTTGGGTAAATTATTCCACCAAAGAGAAAATATTCCGGCAAGATCGCTATTCAACTTCATTTTACAATCCCAATCGTCAATGCGCCTGGAGAGGTCATTTTCTCCCAAAACTTTGGCGCCCGCAGACAAAAGCCATTTCCATCTTACCGCTTTCACAGACTGAATATCCTGCTGAATTCGCATAATATCTTTTTCATCGTACTTCAGCTTTTCTTTCAGAAGTTCATTTGCGCGTACAATTCTATACGGGTCGTAAAATCCGGGTATCGATTTCTTAGGATTATCGGGTAAAATTTGATTGTTGCAAGTTGCGGCAAAACCTTCGTCCGGGTTAAATACGAATGGAGTTTCTTCTAACGGAAGATATCCTAACCAAACTTTATCGCTGTCCTCCCCGTTCTGCTTAATATACGTGTTTTTATAATTTCTTATCGGAACCGGAGAACCAAGCTGATAGCCGATATTTCCTTTTTTATCGGAATAAGTCCAGTTTACATCCAACGCGCCCAAAGAAGTTACAACCTTTCTGAACTCATTAAAATTTTTAACGCTCATTAATTCAAATCCCGCCCGGATAATGCCCGCAGAATTAAAATCGAACCCCGCCCACCAAAGGGATGTAAATTCCGTTGAGTCGGTTTCCACAACCGGACCGCGCGGAGTAATAACCACATCCAGCGAATAATCGGAATCGGAATCTTTAATTTTGATTATTTCGTTCACAACTTTTGTCTTACTGTATCCGTCGGAAGTTAAAATCTGAGTAGAATCTTTCGGATTTACTTTCCATTTATAGTAATCTATCAAATCCACGGAAGCCACCGTAAACGCGAAAGCGGCATTGCTGTTGTGCCCCATTACAACAAAAGGAATTGATGGAACGGTAATACCGAGAACATTAACGCCGTCGGATGAGTGCAATCCCACTATGTACCAAAAACCGGGGACAGTATTTATTTGAAGATGCGGGTCGCTTTCATGAATCGCTTTCCCGGAAACACTTCTCTCAGGCGAAACCACCATTGAATTTGAAGCGAAGGACATTAAATAATTTCTAAAATATTGAGATATTTCATCTTTTTCAGGCTTTATTGTTGAAGGAGACCAGCTTTTATATTTTGAGACCAAATCGAAAACTTTACCGCCGAGTTTGTTTATCAACCGGTCGTAATCCTTATCGTGATCCATCAAATAATGAGCAAACCACGTTTGATAAAGCATTATCGTCGCTATGTCTTCAATCGTCCATTTCTCAGGGCGAGCCTGCAGAATGACAAATTCGGGGGGCAGAACGCTCTTTTTATCAATCCATTGGTTAATGCCGTCGCAGTAGCTTTCTAAAAAAGATTTATTTCGGGAATCGAGATTTTGAATTTCCTTAAAAGCTTTACGGGCGAAACCGATTTTTCTTTGAAAAATGTCAAACTCCAAGGCATCCTCGCCGAATAATTCCGCTAATCTTCCTTCCGCTACCCGGCGGATAAGTTCCATGTGAAAAAGTCTTTCGCTCGCATGAACCCAGCCGAGCGCTTTATATAAATCATTAGCGTTCTCCGCATAAATTTGAGGAACTCCCATCGAATCGAAATTGACTTCCACATTTGACGTTAATCCCGATAGCTCAATATCTCCGGAGTAATCGGCTGTGGAAAAAGAAAGGTAAAATTTCCCTCCGAACCATAAAACAAGCAGAATAACGACTATCGCCGCCGATATTCTTCCAATCCATTTTTTCATCATTTATCCCGCAAATAATACTGATTAAAATAAAAATTTAAATTCGGTAATCGAAGATAGAAATTTTAAAGGAATAGAATCCATTTTAAAATCCAAAATTAACCGGTGAGACGTGAAAAAGTTAACCGGCAGAGTTTAAAAAACAAAGGAAATTTATTTCGAATGATGCTCAATTATCTTAAAAGAGAGAGTAGATTCCTTAAGGAGCAGGAAGGAAGAAAAAATTATACAGATAATTCCGAAACATAACAAAGCGATGATAATCCAATAAAAAACTCCGCCTCCCAGTTCGCTTATGCCGCCGAAAAAAGCGGAAAGGGAAAAAAACACAACTCCCGCGTAAAGCAAAACGAGCGAATTTTTGAATAATTTAGCTCTGGTAATTAAATGATCCGGAATTTCTTCATCCTCATGCTGAAGATGATGGATTTCCGTATGAAGCTGTCCGAATCTCGTTGACGTTGAGAGAATCAGAAGAGCGACTCCGGGCAATAGAGCGAGAGGAGTTATCCATATTTCCGGGTTATTCATTAAGCAGCCAAAGTTTTCATTAATTTTCTTTTTGCAATCGGCAATATAGTTTCTTTAAACGGAAAATCAATCTCCGACGAAAATAAATACGCGGCGGGATTCGGTAATTCGGGAAATTGTTTTGCCAACTGCAGCTTTATATCTTTGACCAATATTTCCAAATTACAAAGCTCGTAAGATTCCAAATACTTAGTGCGCAGAGTTCTCAACGGTTCCTCCG
>CAYNUJ010000050.1:16017-18074 GCA_964400095.1 uncultured Melioribacteraceae bacterium | reverse complement strand
GAACGTCGTTATAACCCAGCGCGTCGAGCGGAATTGATTTTTTAGATTCGTCTTTTAATTTTAAATCAATTCTAACCGGTGCGATGTGATATGATTTTATATCGTCCCATCCAAGATTAATTCTCCCGCTTTTCAGTATAGGCGATCCCGGACTATTGAATTTTATTCCGTCGCTGTCAAAAGATATTTTATATCCATCGACAAACTTCATATCGAGAAATCCGAAAACAATCATCAATACGCCGCCGATAAAATAAGCGTACGATATCGCTCTCCCTTCAAAATAAAATATAATTGATAACATCGTATAAACAATTCCCAAAATAAGGAAAATCCAACGCTGAGTTTTGTATCGCTTGAATTGATTCTCCTTCATCGAATATTCAAATCGATCCATTAGAATAATCTCCTTATGATAAACTTTACGCTATATTCTTTTTAACCCAATTCTCCAATCCGCCGAGCGCAATCAATTCCTGCGCGGCTTTGCCTACCGGACTGATAGAATAACTTTTCCCGTTATAACCGATAACGGAATTTTTGAAATCAACTTTAACCGAAGCGCCCGTTTTTACGGTAAGTTTTTCCTCGCCGAATTCTTTTTTCAGATCGTTTACAAACTCGGGCTGTTCCACAACAAGGAAGCCGTTATTAATCGCGTTGCGCGTATAAGTCGCGCTGAAAGAACCGGCGATAACGAGTCGTATGCCTCTGTATTTAAGAGCCGTAGCAGCCTGCTCGCGCGAGGAGCCGGTTCCGAAATTAAATCCGCCGATTAAAATATCGCCTTCTTCTGCAAGTTTTTGAAATTCGGGATCGTAGTTTTCCATCGCTACTTTCGCTTGGTCTTCCGGTTTGAAATCGTCTATGTAGGTATATTTACCGGGATAAATTCCGTCGGTGTTCATATTATCCGCCGGGCAGAAAATCAATCCGCCTTCGACGGATTCGGGGAAGCCGTCGATTATATCCACTTCGGCTTTAAGCTTTTCGCTTTTAGGGTTCGTTTTTATTTCGGCTTTTATGCCGGAAGAGGGGTCGTATTTATCGAACGTAATATAACCTGCCGCAGCCGAAGAGGCAACAACCGCGGGCGAAGCGAGATAAGCTTCCGCGTTTTTGCTGCCCATTCTTCCTTTGAAATTTCTATTCGTCGCCGATATTCCGACTTCGCCGTCCTGAAGCAATCCCGCGCCCAATCCGATGCAAGGACCGCATCCGGGCGGAAGGGGAATTGCGCCCGCGTCGAGCAGCGCCTGCCAATCGCCCCGCTTTTCGCTTTCCGCCTGAACTTCGCTTGAAGCGGCGGCGATGTAAAATCCAACTCCTTCGGCTACTTTCTTGCCGCGTATAATATCAGTCGCCTGGGCTATATCTTCCACACGACTGTTTACGCACGAAACGAGATACGCCTTGTTCACTTTGATTTTCTTTTGCGAAATATCTTTGATTGAATGCATAACCTTAACCGTATTCGGACCCGAAATGTGGGGTTCGATTGTCGAAAGGTCCACTTCCAATATTTTTGCGTAGAACGCGTCCGGATCGGGCTGAAGCTCGTCGAGTGATTTTTCCAATTCGTTGATACGCGCGTGATTTAATCTCGGATGAACGCCGCTGCCGTCGGCGTCCGAAGGAACTCCCGCTAATCCGCGGTTCAATATGAAATCGGCGCGTTCACGAAGCCAGCCGATAGTGATTTCGTCTATCGGAAAGATTCCGCCGAGAGCGCCCCATTCGGTTGTCATATTCGCTATGGTCAATCGCTGATCCAGCGATAAATATTTTATCCCTTCGCCGTTAAATTCCACAATGTGATTCAATACTTCGTCGTTTTTGAAATAACCGCACAGCGCAATTATTACGTCTTTTCCGGTTACGCCGGTTCTTAATTCTCCTTTCAAAATCACTTTTGCCGCGGGGGGAATCTGCCACCAGGTTTTGCCCGTCGCCCAAATTGATGCAGCGTCCGTTCGTACAATTGGAGTTCCCAGCGCTCCGATACCGCCGTACATGTTCGAATGACTGTCGGAGGCGACTACCATAGTTCCCGGGAA
>CAYNUJ010000050.1:0-15917 GCA_964400095.1 uncultured Melioribacteraceae bacterium | reverse complement strand
GCGAATTTCTGAACGATTTTTTCGGTTAAGTTTTGTGGCATTTTATAATTCCTTATAGTGAGTTCTTAAACTGGACTTTTATTAGAAGCAAGAAATAAAAAGCTAGAAAAAGTCCTTATTTAATATCAAGAGAACGCATCAAATTGCTGATTTGCGCAAAAACATTGTTCATCTGCTTTGATACTTCCTCCAATTTATCACGCAAAAAATATTCTAATTCCAAACAAACTTCAAACTGAGAATCAAGTTCAACTAATGACGATCTTGCTATATCAAGAAATCTCAACTTCTCTTTTTTAGAATGTCTGGCTAACCCCTCTAATATATTGAATAATATTGAATTCGAAGCTCTTCTCATTTGAGGAAGCAAAACATACTTTTCTTCATCCGGTAATTTAATTGTAATTTTATAAACCAATTTGATGAGCTTTAAACTGTCCTTCCAAACATTCAACTTTTTATGAGATAAATCAAGCATACTACCTCCAAATAATTTGAAAATATTATTTTTATGTATTATTTATCGCTCTTTAGTTTACATTTATGCTTTATAGCCAGATATTCATTATGTTTTTATTTCTAGTCGCTTCCTTCTCACATCTTTTTCTCGCTTCTCATTTCTCGCTTTTTGTTCTTGCTTCTTATTTTCATCTCCCGCTTTTAGTCCAATCAGCGTCATCAGTGTTCTATCAAACACTAAGCGTAACGGCGTCTTTAAAGGGTTCGAAGCTCACGAAATCCGCGTGATGAACGATAATCGATTCCACGGTTCTTTTGCCGAGGTCTCCTTCTTTGGAGTGATACGCTATTATATGCTGAACGTCCGCCGGAAGCCCGAATCTATCCGCAATTGAAACCCCACTGAACGGATGCCTGAGGAGTTCGCCGTCTCGACTCGTGGCGAGTTTGCCGTCAACAATTTCATATTCCAAAAGTTTACCCACGTCAATTAGTATTGCGCCGGCAATCAGATAATCCATATTTATTTCCATTTTGAAATTTTCTTTCATTATTTCGGCAATTTTAACCGAAAGCTGTACGGCGGTTCTTTTGTGGTTCATAAAAGTAATGTCTTTTCTGTCGATTAACAGGGAAAACGGAATTTTCTCCAAATCTTCCGGCTCCAACACGCTGTTTTCCATAGCGTAAACCCAGCACTGCGTTACTTTTTCGCGGAGACCGGAATCCTCAATTAAATTAATCTCTGGCCAAATAGTCAATATTTTATTTTTCATTGATAATTCCTTCATCGTTAATGTGATTTTGATTTAAGACCCAATTACTTTTTAAAACTTTGTACGCTTCATAAGCTAACATAACTGCCAGTCCAAATAATAATAAAGAAATAAATGCGAGCGCAAGATGATGACTCACGAATAAATTATTGTAAAACAACATCGCGAGAGCGGTCATCGTTACGGCGAACATGAAAAGCATAGGAATGAATGAAAAAGCGTATTTGAATTTTATAGATGAGAGCCAAACGGTTATAGCAAGCAGTGCGAGGGAAGCCAGAAGTTGATTCGCGCTTCCGAATACCGGCCATAGCGTCATTGTTTGTCCGCTGAATGTTAAAGCTCCAGCTGCGGCAATTGTTATCGAAGTAGAAATGAATCGATTATTTGCAAGTACGGATTTTTTTTCTGCAGTCGGGCTGTCGAAAAACTCCTGAAATACATATCTCGCTAATCTTGTTGAAGTATCTAAAGTTGTTAAAGCAAATGCCGCCACTCCGAGAGCGACGAATGAACGCGAAGTTTCGAATGGCAAATTAACCAACGGAATATTAACTATGAAATTTGCCAATCCGGTTGAGAAGGCGCTCACCGGACCTTCGGCTTGCAATAATCGTGCGTAGTCGCCGGATGTAATAGTTGAAACGGAGAGCATTGCGAGAACAGCCAGCACGCCTTCGAGCAGCATTCCGCCGTATCCTATAAAACGCGCGTCCGATTCCTTGTCTAATTGTTTCGACGTCGTTCCGCTGGAGACGATCGAATGGAATCCGCTTATTGCTCCGCATGCAACCGTTACAAATAGAGCGGGGAAGAGGAAACCCAATTTGGATACCGTGAAATTTGTCATCGCCGGAGTTCGGATAGTTGGATTTGTAAAAATCACACCGATTAATCCGCCGAATAATATTGCGTAAAGGAAAAAGGAATTGAGATAATCGCGCGGTTGGAGGAGTATCCATACAGGAACGACAGACGCAATAAATATATATCCAAGCAGAATTACCATCCATGCGTTTTTACTTATCACGATCGGGAAAACTCCGCCGAGATAAACGGACAAAGCTAATAGCGCAATGCCCAAAACAGTTGACAGCCATAACGGCATATTCATCCGGTAAAGCGCAATACCGAAAAGGAGTGCAACCAGTATAAAAAGGATTGACGACGAACCGACAGCGGGAATACTGACGAATGTGTCGGCGATAATAATAGCAAATACGGCAATAACAAGTATCAAAGTAGCCCAGGTAAAAAATAGGAAAAATCTCTTTCCGTTTTCTCCCATATAAATTTCGAGTATCGCGCCGATTGATTTTCCCTTGTGCCGTATTGAAGCAATCATCGCCGAATAATCGTGAACTCCTCCGAAAAAAACCGAACCGGCTAATATCCAAAGATAAACCGGAACCCATCCGAACATAACGGCGAGAACCGGACCAACAATTGGTCCTACACCGGCTATTGAAGCGAAATGGTGACCAAAAAGGACAGGTTTTTTAGCCGGCACATAATCCACACCGTCTTCTTTTTCATGCGAAGGCGTTTTATGAGAATCGTCAATGATAAATCTATTGGCTAAAAATTTACCGTACGTTCGATAAGCCGTTAAAAATAATAACATTGCAAGAATCAATATTATTGTACCGCTCAAAACAATCTCCTCATTAATGATTATAAATTGGCTAAAATAGCATCCGTCATTTGCCGCGTTGTGCAAGCGCCTTTTTCAATTACGTCCGCGCCGCCTCTAAGTTTCATCATATCGTAAGCGCGCGCTTCGCCCGCTTCAATAACATTTGCGATCGCTTTCCTTATTCTATCGGCTTTATCGGTTTCGCCGATATGATCAAGCATCATACAAGCCGAAAGAATCATTGCAATAGGGTTAACTATCGAAGGCTCCAATTTTTCGTATTTGGGAGCCGAACCGTGCGTCGGTTCGAAAACCGCTACCTCGTCGCCTATATTTGCGCTGCACGCGAATCCCAATCCTCCTACCAACCCTGCGAATCCGTCGCTTATAATATCTCCGAACATATTGCCCGCCACAATAACGCCGTAGTTTTCCGGGTTCTTTGTAAGCCACATCATTTGAGCGTCAATATTTGTGTCCCACAAGTCAATATGAGGATAATCTTGCGCGATTCGCCGGGCTTCTTTAAGCATCATACCGGAAGTTTCGCGCAGGACGTTCGGTTTTTCGCAGACGGTAACGCTTTTGTAGCCGAATTTATCGGCATACTTAAATGCCGCTTCAAGTATTCTTTTGACAGCCGTTCTTGTGAATATTCTGGTGGAAATGGCAAGGTCTTCATTCGGCACGTTTGCGAAGTTTTTCATTTTAATGTGCGTATCTAAAGCCGCGCGCACTTCCGCCGGAGGATTAGTCCATTCCACTCCGCCGTAAAGCCCTTCGGTATTCTGTCTGAATATAACCGCGTCAACCAAAGGCTCTTCAAATCCGCCGTCGGCGGATTTTCTGATGAAATTCAACGGATTTCCTTTGAAAGATTTGGTGGGGCGGACGCATATATCCAAATTGAAATGCTGACGCAGTCCTACAATGGGACTGTAATAAACGTATCCTTTATCGCGCAGTTCGGGATCCAATTCCTTAGCCGCCGCGTCTTTTGGTTTACTCGTAATGGCTCCGAATAATCCGATTTTGTGTTTTTCTAATAATTCAATCGTTCTGTCGGGTAAAGGATTCCCTTCTTTACACCAGAATTCCCATCCGATATCGCCATGAACGTATTCGGCTTCAAATCCAACTGCGTCTAAAACTCTAATTGCTTCAGGTAAAACAGTTTTTCCGATTCCATCGCCCGGAAGAGCAACAATTTTTTTCATATTAATGTCCTTTTTTTTTATAATTATCTCTATTCACAAAATTATTCAGTTCATGTTATATTAGCAAGAGAAATAAGTTTAATGCTAAAAATTGCATCTAATTTGGAGGGAAAATATTTCTTTTTCTACAGATGGGAAGAAATAATTGCCGGTCGGTTTTTCGCCGCCGTTTGATTTATTTTCCTGTGAATATTTTAATTCAATATTTAAATCCTTATAAATCTTTGCTTTCAGTAAAATATACCATCTGAAGCCTTCGCCGAATAGAGCCGGATTTGTCATTATGCCGTATAAGTCTCTCTCAAATTCGTAAAGTCTCGAGTCAAATGAATCCGTTCTGAAATAAATCAGACGAAAATTTAGAAGCGCGGATTTATATGGTTTCAGTTTGATATCATTCATAATGTAATAACCGGTTTCGTCTTTTCCCGAAGCTGAATATTTCACATTCGTGAATTCGGATTGCAGTTTAAATTCCAATAATTCGGAAGCGGAATGCGCCCACGCTAATCTTAGTTTTAGTCTGTTCCTATTCGACGTTAATATAGAATTAGAAACAATCTCGTCAATCATCTTCGATTCGTAGAATGCTTTAAGAAAGAATTTGGAATTCCCAAATTTCACAGACGAAAAATTCAGATTGAACTCTCTGCCCGATGAGGGGAAATCGGTCGAGTTTGTTGAATTAGGGAAGGAAAATAAATCGAAATAAAAATCGAAAATTCCCGTCGGCGACTTAAGTCTGACTCCGGCATAAAAGCCTTTTTCATTTTGAGTGGCGCCGTTCTCTCCGAACCCGGAAGCGAACGGAGAGAAGTAATCGGCTGAATAATATCTGAAAAGATGCAGCAGCTTGATGTATTTGTTTAAGGGGATATAAACAGAGTTTAAGAAAGCTATATGCTTCAAATCGTAAGCCCATTCGGCGGAGTATTCAAACGACTGAAAATTCAATTTATACGCGAAAGAGAAATTGTTGAAATATTTTTCCGGATTATCAATCCTGGAACTTTTAAGAGGAAGCGAATATTCGGTTCTCAAATAACCGAACAAAAAGTTAAAATTATTGTTCGGTTCAAAGGAAACGAAAAATCCCGTGTTGAATTTTTCCGCTTTCTTCATTTTTCCGATCTCGGTTTTGGACCTGTGGTATCCGCTTGAGTATTCGGTTAAATTTCCTTCGGAAATTGTTCCGTCAATCTTTTTCTTTGAAAAAAACAAGGAAGTTGTAAAATCTCCGAATGAGTTCGTAATAGAAACTCCCCGAAAAAAGAGAAGTTCGTGAGCGTAAGAATTCGGTTTCGCCAAACGCGTATGTTTTATTATTCCGTTTACGGCTCCGCCTCCTTTTCCGAATGAATAAGGACTCCATAACATTAAACCCTGCCCGAATTCATATTGAAAATCTCCGAGAATAATTTTATCTATTGTTACAATATTCTTTCCGGTTAAAGAAAATGAATAATAATCGGCGAATGAGGATTCTCCCGGGTCTTTGTCGGTAATTATTCTCGCGCTTAAAATGTTTCCCAAGTCCAATTTGAAATTGTTGTATTGAGCGGGACGGCTTCCTTTGTATTTGCCGGATTCGAATTCAATTTCCGCCGGGGATTTAATTTTGATTCTGCTCCTGAAAATTACAGCGGGGTTAAATAAGTAGGAAAATTTATTTACGGCAAAGAAAACGAGAATATTTTTCAGTTTGCGTGTTTCAATTCCTCTGCATCCGAGCAGTTGATTGACATTTTCGAACGGTCTGTTATTTTTGATGAACCGGAATAAAATATTCGCCTGAGAGGAATTTAAGAATGGAATTGACGCTATCGCCTCTTTATCCGCTCTATTTAAATCAATCGGATTGTCTATCAGATCAGTCAATATTTCGATGTAATTCTCGTCCTCAATGTCATAGCGTTCTATAAATGAAGATAGAGCGTCGCTTCGGCTGAGCGCATCCGTCTGCGCTATGGAAACGCCATTCAAATAAAACAGACAAGCTATAATAAAATATTTCAAATTATTTATCTTTAAAATTGAAACACCAGATCGAATTGATGCGACAGTCCGAGATAGTTATGCGTGAACACAGCGTAATTTAACATGAAATTAAAGTAATGCAGTCCGACGCCAGCCGTAAAAGTATCCGGAATGGTACGAAAGCCGAGTCTAAGAGCCAAGACTTCAAAAAGCAAGTATTCAGTTCCGGTTCTAAAAGAGATAGGGAAATTTTCCTCTTTATAAATTGAAATGAATATGTCCGCATTATCAACCGGATTGAAATCGGCGCCAGCGCGAAATATAAACGGGTCGCGAAAATTTTTTGTAATTTGATTCCTGATAATATTCTCCAAAGACAAACCGTATCTAAAATTGTCGCTGAAAGAATAAACAAATCCGAGATTAATATTCATGAAATTATTCTGCCCGTAGTTCTTGATTGATATTCTGTTAATTGAAAAAGAAGTTCCCGCCTGCACGTTGAATAATTTTTTCGAAAACGAAATTGAAAATTTATTCTCGCGGTAAAGTTCGAATCCGTAATTGCTGTATCCCGCTGAAACAACTCCAATATCAAACGGATAAATAATAACGCCGAATACGTTAGCGAGTTCTTTCATCCCGAAGGGAGAAGGAGAATAGTAAACTCCGATTTGCTTAGTTTCTATTGTTGATAGAACAGCCGGATTGGTGAAAAGTGCGAATTGATTATGATTGCTTGTAACATCGGAAGAGCCGACGGCTAAAAATGCTGAGCCCGGTTTTAATTGCGGACGGATAATAATCGGTAATGCCAGAAACAAAATTATGGTACAGTTGTTAAATTTCATACCATGTTTTATTGTAACTTAAAAATCTAATACCTATTTTAGATATTATTATTCACTAATTCAATGTTAATTATGAAAAAAATCATATTACTCATATTTTTACTGCCTATCGCTTACATAGCACAGGAATTAAACGCTAAAGTTTTAGTGAATTACGAACAGCTTCCTAATTCGGCAAAAGAGAGTTTAATAGATTTCCGAAGAGCGGTTGAAGAATATCTCAATAATTCTAAATTCACTGAAATTGAATATAATGAAAAAATCCGGTGCAGTTTTTCCTTCTTTTTTATCTCCTCGAGCGGCGATACTTATTATTCCGCTCAAGTGGTTGTTACCAGTCAACGCCCCATTTACAACTCGCAGAAAAGTTCATTAATGCTGAGAATTCAAGACAGTAAATTGAGTTTTGAATATGAGAGGAATCAGACGCTCTATTTCGATCAGACAGTATTTAATTCGCTGACAAGTTTTCTCGACTATTACGCTTATCTGATAATTGCCTGCGATATGGATTCATATCAGCCATTGGGCGGTTCGGAATTATATAACGAAGCGTTGGAAATAACCGTTCTCGGAACCAGCAGCAACTATTCAAAAGGATGGCTGCTCGAAAGCAGCAGTTTCAATAGACGTAAACTTGTGCAGGAAATAACCGACGCAAGATTTCAGAGATTCCGTCAGGATTATTACGAGTATCATTATAACGGATTGGATTTAATGGCTGAGAATAAAAAATTAGCCCAGAAAAATATTGCCAAATTAGTGGATCATCTTGTTGAAATTAAGGACAAAATTGACCCGCGAAGCGTACTGATGAAAGTATTCTTCGATTCAAAAAATAGAGAGATAGCGGACGCTCTTAAGGATTATCCCGATCCGCAGATTTATAATAAATTGATTATTGTCGATCCGGTTCATCTTTCGTATTATCGCGAAGTATTTGAAGAATAAAAAAAAGGGGCTTTAACGCTCCTTTTTTATTAGGAACCTGAATAACTGACAATTTGTAATCCTGAATTTCTAGTATCCGTTTGAAGGATACTATGAAGTGAAGAATCCCAATGTTACTCAAAAACGAGATATTTCGTCCCGCAAAGCGGGACTCAATATGACAAAAGGAAGTTTTGCAAAGGCTTCTATTAGATTTTTATCTCGTAAACTCTGTATCTTTTATAAAGATCCGCTAACATATCCTTGGCGGCGCGGTTCATCATTTCATTATCTTCCAGAATCCAACTCGCTTCGCCGTGGGTAATTCCCAATTTACCGGCTTGGTGGATAATTTCGTTATAGAATACCGCATCGAGACCTTTCCTTTGATATTCCGGTATAACGCCAAGGACGAGGATTCTTGCCCATTTAATTTTCTTTTTGCGAGTTAGGAATTTAAAAATTCCGAAGGGGAATAATTTACCGTTAAGATCTTTTAGTATGAAATTATAGTCGGGCATTACCAGAGCGAAGCCAACAGTCTCGCCTTTAATCTCTCCAAAGAGAACCAGAGAAGGCTCAACGAGCGGTTTTAACTCCTTAGCCATCGTATCAATTTCTTCTTCGGTCATCGGAACAAAACCCCAGTTCGGAGCCCAAGCTTTATTGTAAACATATTTCACGCGCTCCAATTCCGATTTGAACTTTTTCATATTTATATGCGAAACTTTTATTCCGGTTCGCTTCGTAGCTATTTCAGCCACGCGCGAAATTTTACTCGCTTTAGATACTTTGCTGTAATCGATCGACCAAGCGTATAAATCCTTTGCTTTGTAGAAACCATAATTATCCAGCAATTCCATATAATAACGGGGATTGTAGGTCATCATCAATCTCGGGGAATCGTCAAAACCGTCAATCAGCATACCGTATTCATCATTACTGGATGGATTTGCCGGACCGCGCATTTCTGTAAAACCTTTTTCTTTTAGCCATTCTTTTGCGGTATCAAATAATTTATTCGCAACAGTCTGGTCGTTAATGCATTCAAAAAAACCGAAGAATCCTACTTTATCTTTGTGATATTTATTGTGCATATCATTAGATATAGCTGCAATTCTTCCGACTATTTTCCCATCCCTGAAAGCGAGGTACATTTCCATATCGGCGTTTTTGAAAAAAGGATTTTTACTTTTATCCAGTATTTTCATTTTGTCCATCATTAAAGGAGGGACCCAGTATGGATCGTCTTTATAGATTTCCCATGCAAATTTTAGAAAGGTTTTTCGGTCTTTTTTAGTTTCAACCGTAACAATTTGAATATCGCTCATTATTACCTCCGGAGAAAAAGACGCCTAAAAAATAGGCGAATTTAAAAACAAAAATTAAATTAGTCCCAATTCTTTGCCGACTTTTGTGAATGTATCCACAATATAATCGAGATGTTCATCTTTGTGCGTGGACATATAACTCGTGCGCATCATTTGTCTGCCCTGCGGAACGCCTGGCGAAATAAAAACGTTCACAAAAACGCCTGCGTCATAAAGTTTACGCCACATTTGAAAAGCCAAACCGTCGTTGCCTACAATAACCGGAACGATAGCCGTTCTGCCTTCGATAATCGTGAACCCGGCGTTCTTTAATCCGGTTCTAACTCTTTCGGAGTTCTGAACTAATCTATCCACTCTTTCGGGTTCTTCTTCCAATATTTCAAGAGCCGCCATAGCAGCCGCGACAGCCGAGGGAGTTGGCGAAGCGCTGAATATTAATGCCGCGCCGTGATGTTTAATGTAATCGACAACTTTTGCTTTCCCGGCGACAAATCCTCCGAGAGATGCGAATGTTTTGGAAAAAGTTCCCATCTGCAAGTCAACATCGTCTTCTAAATTGAATTCGCTTGCTGTTCCTCTGCCTCCTTTACCGATGACGCCAATCGAATGAGCGTCGTCAACATAAATTTTCGCGTTATATTCTTTAGCTAATTTAACTAAGTTAGGAAGATCGACAATTTCTCCTCCTGTGCTGAATACTCCGTCGGTCACCAGTAATTTGCCCGTTTCAATAGGAACTTTCCGGAGAACGCGTTCGAGATCGTTCATGTCGTTATGCTTGTACCTGAGCAAATCCGCGGTAGCTCCCTTCGCCATTAAATTGCCGGCAACAATACTGGCATGATTATCTTTATCCGAAATTATGTACTCTCCACGTTGAACTAGCGTGGGAACAACTCCTTGCGCTGTTTGATACCCTGTACTGAATAACAGTACAGCTTCTTTGTTAAGAAACTTAGCGAGTTTCTCTTCAAGTTCAATATGTAAATCGAGTGTGCCGGTTAAGTAACGGGAGCCGGAACATCCGGTGCCGTATTTTCTTATGGCTTCAATTGCGGCTTCCTTAACTTTCGGGTGATTTGTTAATCCGAGATAGTTGTTGGAACCCGCCATTATAACGTCGCGTCCTTCAATTCTAACTACCGGACCCTCATTCGCTTCTATAGCGCGAAAGTAAGGATAAAACCCAAGAGCCTTTACTTCGTCCGCGCGTGTGAAATCGTAACACTTCTTGAATAAATCCAAGTTGTTCCTCCTGATTCTATATTTATCAATAATTTAATAACTTTACGATAATCAATCTTGGAAAATTATTATTAAATGTATATAAAATCAAATGTGGAGAGATAATAAATGAGCGCTCAACCAATTGCTGTAGTAACGGGTGGAAACGGTTTTGTAGGAAGTCACTTAGTTGATTTGCTGCTCGAACAAAAATTTAAGGTAAAATGTATTGTAAGAGAGTCGTCAAATTTGCGTTGGCTTAATGGCAAAGAGGTCGAAATTGTAAAATGCGGTTTGTTTAACAAGGAAGAATTGAAAAAAGTATTGACCGACGCAGATTATCTTTTCCATGTTGCCGGAATAGTGAAAGCAAAACATTGGCAGGATTATTTAGACGGAAATGTAACAACCACGAAAAATTTATTGGAAGTTTTGGTTGAGGTTAATCCGGGAATAAGAAAAGTTGTTATCATAAGCAGTCAAACCGCGTGCGGACCGTCAACCGACGGCGTTCCATGCAGCGAGCAGACGGAGCCTCATCCAATTACCCGGTACGGAAAAAGTAAATTGGAGCAGGAGAAACTGGCTCATACATTCATGGATATGCTTCCTATAGCTATTGTGCGTCCTCCCGCGGTTTACGGTGAAAGGGACACGGAGATTTATTTATTTTTCAAAACATTTAAATCCGGTTTAATGTCTATGATAGGTTTTGACAAGAAAGTTGTTAGCATTATAAATGTTCACGATTTGGTTCGGGGAATTTACTTAGCCGGAATAAGCGAAAATTCAAAAGGGGAGACATATTTTATCAGTTCGGAAGAATATTACGATTGGATAAAAATTGGGAACGCGACGGCGAAAGCTCTAAATAAAAAAGCGATTCGCATAAGACTGCCGCATTTTGTCGTTTATGGCGTGGCGGCAATAGCTCAATTCATCGCTATGTTTTCGTCGAAAGCCGCTACGTTCAATTTGGAGAAAGCACGCGATTTTGTTCAGAAATATTGGATCTGCGACACGGGAAAAGCCAAAAGGGAATTAGGCTATTCCCAGGAAATATCGCTTGAAGAAGGCATCAAACAGACTATTGACTGGTACAAAGAAAATAAATGGCTTTGATCTAATTTTGTTTGAGAAAACAGCAGGTGTGAAATGCAGCCGCTCGTGCAATCGCCGTTTCCAAAATTTTTAATTGGATGCGTAAATTTCAACCGGTTCTCGAGAAAATCCGCAAGTCTGCATTCCATTTCTCTTTCGGCATTTTCGAAGACCCAAATTCGTTCGATAAATTTTGTCCCTGTTGTAAAATGATCAATATGCCAGTGAATCTTTTTGTTAAGGGAAAGATGCCTGCGTATTCGGCTCTTTAAATTTTTCTGCGCGCTGCCGCAGTAATAATAATATCCGGCGTTCAGTTTGAATTTATTAAATCTATCTGAAGCAATCAATCCCGGATTGTCAATAAATAGTTCAAGCAGATAAATACCGGAATTAGCGCTAATTAGATTTCGCACCTTCTTTAATCCAAGTTCTAATTCCTTCGATCTCATTTTTTGTGAGAGGAGCTACCGGACCCGCCGGAGGAGGCATGAAACCCGAAGCGGCTTTCCCTTCAATTGACCAGACTAATATGCTGTTGTCGGGGTAATAAGGCACTACAATCTGATTATCGGAAGTGGCGTTAGCGTAACTTGTAAGACTCAAATTACCCGCGCGGTCCTGATCGTTGTGGCAGCCGGAGTTATTGCACTTTACGTTAAATATCGGCTGAATATATTTGTTGTAGCTCACATTCGAAGACGGTATATCCTGGTTAATCGGATTGATGCTGTCGTCGCATGAGGCAAAAATAAATATGCTTATCGAAAATGCCGTTACGAAAAATAATTTCATTTTTTATTTTTAATTATTATTTTCAAAAATTAAAATTACGATATTGCAACTCTAAATAAATTTTCAATAAATTAAAAGAGCAAAAATGAGAAGGCTATTTTTTTCCGCAGCGGCAATTCTTTTATTTTCACAGATATCATATTCTCAAAACGGTTCGCTTAACAGCGGTCCTCTCGTCGGTTATTCCAAAATGACTGAGGTTAATATCTGGTTCCAAACAATAACGGCAAGCGAAATTTTTATTAAGTATTGGGATAAAGAGAAGTCATCTGAAAAATTCAATTCCGACACGATAAAAACTTTCGGCTCGAGCGGTTACTCGGACAAGATTTTTCTCACGGGTCTTAAACCCGGAACGAAATACGAATTCGATATTTACGTGAACAAAGTTAAGCAGGAATTTGATTATCAGCCTAAATTCCAAACTCAAACATTATGGCAGTGGAGAACCGATCCGCCGGCGTTTAAATTTGCCGCTGGAAGCTGCGCGTATATTAATGAGCCGAAAGTAGATAGACCGGGCAAACCTTACGGAGGCGATTACCAAATATTCGGTTCAATTGCCGATAAGGAACCCGATTTTATGCTGTGGCTGGGAGATAATCTTTACTTCCGGGAGGTGGACTGGGATTCGTGGAGCGGAATAATTCACAGATACACTCACGACAGAGCCACTCCGGAGATGCGGAAATTGTACGCTACAATGCATAACTACGCAATTTGGGACGATCACGATTTTGGACCGAATAATAGCGATAGGGGACTATGGAATAAGGATATGACCCTCAAAGCGTTTAAGTTATTCTGGACGAATCCGTCTTTCGGGGTTAACGGCAAACCGGGAATAACTTCATATTTCGAGTGGACAGACTGTGCATTCTTTTTGCTTGATGATAGATATAACAGAACTCCCGACAGAAGAAAAACGGGGAAGAGAGAGATGCTGGGCGATAAACAAATTGAGTGGCTAATTGACGCTTTGGTAAGCAGCCGCGCGCCTTTCAAATTCATCGCCGTCGGTTCTCAAGTTTTTAATCCCACTCCAAACGGAGAAAATTATATCTCTTTTCCCGAAGAAAGAAAATATTTATTAGAGCGGATTGAAAAAGAGAATATTCCCGGAGTTATTTTCCTTTCCGGCGATATACATAGAAGCGAATTGAACAAATATGAACGTAAAAATAATTATCCGCTTTACGAATTTACAATTTCTCCTTTAACTTCGGGCGTTTCCAATTACAGCGACACTTTGAACTATTTAAGAGTTGACGGAACGCTTACGTATAAGCGTAATTTCGGCGTTTTTGAAATAACCGGACCTCGCAAAAAAAGAATTCTAAAATTTACCGATTTCGATTCCGACGGAAAAGAACTCTGGAACTACAGCATTAAAGCTGAGGATTTAAGAAAAAAGAGGGAAAGAAAAAATGAAAAGTAAACTTATTTTCGCTGCGGCTTTTACATTCGTGATGTTGAATTTAACTTCGGCTCAAGTAAAAGAAAGCAATGTTTTAGTTGAACAATTAGCCAAATCTACTGTGAGCTGGAATGGCGCGGATTTGCCGGAATATCCCAGCGGTAAACCTGAAATAACGATACTTAAAATTAGTATTCCTCCAGGAGTAAAACTACCGGAGCACGAACATCCGTTTATAAACGCGGGAGTTTTATTAAAGGGCGAACTGACCGTAGTTACAAAGAATAATTTGAAATTGCATTTAAAAGCCGGAGATTCGTTAATTGAACTTGTCAATACATTTCACTACGGTATGAACGAGGGAAAAGAGACGGCGGAAATAATTGTTTTTTATGCCGGTATAAAAGGCGAACCGATAACGGTTAAAAAGTGATGGGTGTAAATTGGAGATCGGATTTTTCGACATTAAATATTTTATTTCGGGAATATTGAGCAAGTTACGATGAAAAAAGTAGTTGATAAATTTTCAGAACAATCTGCAGTATATAAAAAATATAGACCGACTTACCCAAAAGAACTTTATGAGCAGATAATACGCTTTGTTAATCGCAGAGATAAATGTTTGGATTGCGGAACGGGGAATGGTCAAGCTGCCATTGAATTATCCGCATTCTTTGATAAAGTTTACGCAACGGACGTCAGCCGGAATCAGATAGTGAATTCAGAGAGAAAAGATAATATTTTCTATTGCGTCGGCAGGGCGGAAAGAGCTTGCTTTAAGGAGAACCAATTCGATTTAATCACAGTCGGACAGGCATATCACTGGTTTGATTTAGATGAATTTAATAAAGAAGCAAAAAGGGTTTCTAAGAACGGCGGAATAATTTGTGTCTGGGGTTACGGTTTAATAAGAATAACTCCCAAAATAGACGAACTGATTGATATATTCTATAACGACACTGTAGGCGCATACTGGGATATGGAAAGAGAGTATGTTGACAATAAGTATGAAACAATAAAATTTGATTTTCCTGAAATCAGCGTCTCAAATAATTTATCTATCTTCAGCGAATGGAGTTTAATGGAATTGGCAGGGTATTTCAACTCATGGTCGAGCATACAAAATTATAAAAATAAAAACAGCGGAGAAAATCCTGTTGATGAGGTGATTCAAAGAATTTCCGAACAATGGAACGATGATTCAAAAATGGAAGTAAACTTTCCTATTTTCAAAAGGATAGGAAGAATAGATAAATAACGGACGATAATTACCGCGTCAGTAGAGACGAGGTTTTAAGATAACTTGTGGAGCTAAGGGGGCTCGAACCCCTGACCTCATGACTGCCAGTCAAGTGAACTTCTATATTCCTATATTTTATTCACCGATTTCTAAATATTTTCGCGTATTTTTTTAATTATATTTTAATAATATTTATATATTGTTATATACTGTTTTTTCCTGTGGGCAAATCTGCTACAAATCTGCTACAATTTTTCTTTCATTTTTGCCTTTCATTTTTTTATTTACATCTTCCAATCTCAGATATACATAATAATTCATCGTTGTCTTTATGGATGCGTGACGCATTAACAACATCAGCTCCGCCGGTTTCAATTCCTTCGCCCATTTCGTCGCAAAGTATCTTCTAAAATCCTGGAAATTCATATTATGTTTTCTTAATATTTTTCTTAAATAACTTATTGAATCTACATCTCTATATTTAAATACGCTTCCTTCTTTCTCTGCAATCGGCCACAATAAATCTTTTATCTCGTCGAGTAACGGGAAGTGATCTCTTTGTTTAGATTTTGTATCGTTTAAATATATTATTCCCTTTTCCCATTTAATATCTTCCCAATTTAATTTAATCACTTCATTTAGCCGGAATCCCGATCTCAGCATGAAATTTATTACTAATCTATGTCTCTCGTTTTTTACGTCGTCAAGTAATACCTCTATTTCCTTTTCCGTTATTACTTCGCGCTCTATTTTCTTTTCTCTTACGTTTTCTATCTTTATTTCTTTTCTCAGGCCCAATTTTGCCGCTTCATTCAGAATCGCTCTTAATCCTTTCAGAATAGTGTGCTTACTGTTTACAGCAAGACTGGCATCTTTTTTTATCAGGTCCAAATCAAAATTATTTATTTCGTCGATATAGAGATCCCCTGCTTTTTCGATCAGCTTATTCGCGCAGTACAGGTA
>CAYNUJ010000049.1:0-18077 GCA_964400095.1 uncultured Melioribacteraceae bacterium | reverse complement strand
TTTGTATTTCAAATTTAATGAAAGATTCAAATAATCATTTAATTTATTCTTGTTTCTCAAGTCGGAATAAATCTGCGAATAATAATCTACTTTAATTGTGCCGGATAAATTAAATTTAAATTCATAGGAATACCGCGAATGCAATTCCATCAAAGACTGATACGGCACAATGTTTTTTTGTTCGTCGCGAACATCGCTCACAAGAATCTGCGCGTAAAAACTACCCCAATAATCCGGATGAAATAGAAGGTCAACAAATGCCGCGTTACGCGCAGCTTTCGGGACGGTTAGTATATCAAAAGCGCCTCTGCTCTGCTTATCGGAATAATAAGGCATATCGGTCAGCGTTTCCAAAAATATTCCCGCTCCGGTTTCAAATTTTTTACCGTATTCATATTTTAAAGCTAGTTTAAAAAATGAGTTGTGTTCAACATAATTGTATTGACTCTCCTTTGCATTTATATATAAATTCTCTTTCAAATGATCTTTTATGTCAATAAGTTCCGTTTTCGGAGAATATTCTCCGAACATAAAGATATTTTCATCAATTTTTAATTGGAACGAGCCGATAGGCGAGATAAAAGTATTGGAACCGAACTGCGAATAAATAATTCCGAATTTAGATGTGAATGTTTTAAAAGGTTTCATTTTAATTTGCGCCGAAGCTTTAAGATAATCTACTTGAGACGCGGAAATGAAATCGTTGTTTGTATTCAAACGTAAATAACTGGCATTTACTGATATGCCGGCGTTAGCAACGTTAAATTCCGCGCCGCCGTCAATTGAATATCTTTTTTGCCTGAAAGAATAATCATTCATCTCCAAAAGCGAGCCGAGAATATCAAAGTTAAAATTAACACTCTTGCGCAGTTTATATATTAAATTTATTTTCGCCACGCCGCCGTCTGTTTCTCTTTTGTGCGAAGGAGTATCCGATCCGAAAAATTTATACGAATCGCGGTAAGCGGAAACGTCCGTTCCAATTTTTAATCCGGGTAATATTTTTGAATTTTTATTCACAAAAAACGTAAACGTCGCATTAGCGCCGGAGGTATTATATCCGGCGTTTGGCAGATAGTCGGTTTCATTCGAACCGTAAATATTAAGACTCATCAGGAAATACTTGTAATTCTTATCGAAAAGGAAATCTCCGTAAGGCAAAGTGTACATGCCCGATTTGAGCGTTAATTTTCCGTCGAATTTACGAATTTTATTTTTGGCTTCAAGTCTGCGTTTCAATGGATTTTCAAAATTAAGAAGCGATATCTGATCGGCGGAGTATGTGGGCAGAAAGAATTCCTCCGAAAGAGTTGAAATAAGTTTAGGTCTCTTTTTCGAAAGGATGGGAAGCCGGATTCTTTCTGTTCCGGTGATTATAAATTCCGGAAGTTCAACATTTTCGCTTCTATTTTCCTGCGCGTTCAAGCATGAAATGATAAGCAGCAAAATAATTGAAATATTTTTAATCATAATCTTCTCAATTTTGACTTCGCTTCTTTTCCCAACTCGTCGTTTTTGTGTCTTTTAAGAACCGCGCGGTACATTGCACGCGCGTTCTTTTTGTTTTTTATCTTAACGTAGCAATCGCCCAACTTAATTAATGCTTTCGAATACCAAATATCGTAGCGGGAAAAAACGGATCGGACTCTAACCAAAGCGGAAATTGCGTCGGTATATTTCGCTTGTTCAAACAGAGCGTTTCCGTAATAGTATTGAGCTTCGGCTCCTATATCGTCGTTTCGCTTTTCTCCGACTTCCTTAAATAAGTTTTCAGCGCTTTCGAATTTATTTCGCGCTAATTCCAAAAGTCCGAGTTCAAGTTTAGATTTATCCGCGAAGACGGAATTCTCGAAATAAACAGTAATATTTTTCAACTCTTCGTAAGCTTGATTAAATTTTTTCAAAGCAAGCAGCGCCTTTGCTCTGTAAAATCTAATTTCCTCAATTCCTTTCGCGTCCTTCAGCTTTTCAATAGCATAATCGTAAACATCAAGCTCTCTCTCAGGTTCGTTTCTTTCGGCGTAAATTTTTCCCATTTCAATTATCGCGGACATTCCAACATTTGAAAACAAATAGTTGTCTTTTACAATACTATAATTATACAGTGCGTCTTCAATATGTCCCAAATTAAAGGATGATTTTGCAATCCAAAAATAGGCATCGGGAACAAATCTACTTTTAGGATACGTGGCAATAAATTCTTTGTAGCCCAGGCGGGCTTCTTCAAAAGCTCCTACGTTAAAATACAATTCCCCTTTTTTATAGAGGATATCGTCGCCAAATTTGGAAGAAGGATTGAGCGCTACAAAATTATCAATAACAGACGCGGCGTTCTCCGGCTGATCTTTAATGAGATAACTGTATGTAATTCCGTTCAGCGCGTCAAACACGTATTTGCTCTGCGGATATTCATTAATAACGGTATTGTAAAATGTTATCGCCTCTTCGTAATTCCCCATATTAAAATAACAGTCGCCTATTGAATTATAAACCAGCGGAATGATGGGAGATTCGGGATATTTATTAGGCACAAGATAATATTCCGAAACGGCTTCCGAATAACGATTCTGCTTAAATGATATCCAGCCGATAAAATACTGCG
Organism: uncultured Melioribacteraceae bacterium; assembly: GCA_964400095.1. Taxonomy (GTDB): domain Bacteria; phylum Bacteroidota; class Ignavibacteria; order Ignavibacteriales; family Melioribacteraceae; genus CAYNUJ01. Next base: position 15,475 of record CAYNUJ010000049.1, on the reverse strand, counting down.
CGTCGTCGGCATATTTCGATTTAGGGAATAAAATCTGCAGATTTCTAAATATTTTAATTGCCTCCGCCGGTTTATTTAATTTAAACAAAGACTGCCCGTACTGAAAATGTTCTCGTACAACAATTTTTGAAATGCGATATTTTTTAAAAATAGCGGAATAATTTTTCACAGCCTGCGAATAATTTTTCATTCCGAAAAAACTATCGACTAACCGAAGTTTTGCGTCGAGAGCTAAATTATCTTTAGGAAACATTTTAATATATTCTTTAAAATAATACGAAGAATTAGCATAATCCCTCAAATCGAAGTAGGAATACGCCAATCCGTAAAGCGCCTGTTTACCGGTTAATCCCGCAGTAGGAGGAATACGTTTAAAATTATCTCTCGCTTTTTCGAATTTCCCTTTGGCGAAATAGGACTCAGCTAAATAAAAATGCACCTTACCGATTTCAAAACTCTCATCCCTCCGCGCTAATTTTTCAAGCACAGATATTGAAGAAACGAAATTATTTGTATAATAATAAGCCGTCCCCAATCCCAAATCTATACGGCTGCGCAATGAAAAATTAGTGGGAAGTTTCAATTGAGCTTTTTCAAACAACTCGACGCCTTCGGAATACTTTTTGAGGTCGAGATTGATTTCACCCATTAAAGTTAACGCTCTCGCCGATATATTATTATCCGAAGCTTTAACCGCCTCTTTAAGAAAGCTAAGCGCTTTAACAAAATCCTTCCGATTATAATAAATAATTCCTATGTTGTATTTTACTGAAAACGCGTTAATATCATCAGGGTAAAGGTTAAGAAATTGCTGATAAATTTTGACGGCGTCTTCAATTTTTCCGCCGTATCTTTTACTTTCCGCCGACCAATAGAGCGATTTGATTCGTATTGAATCTTCGAGCGAAGCTATAAGCGAATTGAACAATTCGTACGATCTTTCAAAATCATTGGTTTGAAAATTCACCCAAGCCAGTCCGTAGATAATTTGGTCTTCTGTAATTCCCTGCGGAGTTCTATCCAATATTTCCCGAAAAATAGTCTTTGCTTTTTCAAATTCCTTAGTTCGGGAATACGCATTTGCGAGAACATACTCCGCGTCAATTTGAAGATATTCGGGAAGTTCAAATATCGCCGGGTCGGTTAGCTCAAGTACCGCGTTTTCAAAATCGTTCAATCTGTAATAACTGATTCCGATTCTCAATTGAGCGTATGGAATTAACTCGCTTTCCCGATAATACGAAAGGAGTTCGTCATAATAAGCTACCGCTTTCTCGAAATCTTTTTTCCGTTCGTAGAGATTGCCCAGGGAATAAATGGAATAATTGACTTTTGAATTTCTGTCCCGCGTAGTAATAGACTGCAGCAGGAACTCCTCGGCTTCGAGCAGTCTATTTTCGGCGATAAACGCCTCGCCAATCCAATAATTCGCCGCGCCGAAATAATCGCTTCGCGGAAATTCATTTACAAGCGTAATAAGTTTTTCTCTGCACCTCTGATAATTCCGGCTCTTATAGTAAATAATTCCTAAATTATACAACGCGATATCTCTAAAATTAGATACCGGAAAGTCCCTCACAAATTCCTCGTATTCGCCCGCCGCCCCGTTTGTTTGTCCGGCTTTGCTTAGCGATTCAGCGGAATAATAGTTCGCGGAAGAAAGCATGTCGTTTTCAACATCGGAACGGTTCTTCAGAGAATAGAATAATTTATGGGCAATCAAAAATTCATTATTTCGGAAAGCATCCATCGCCCGCTGGAAAATATCGGGGGCAGATTGAGCGTAAATATTGCCGCAAAATAAAATATAAATAAATAAAAGGATTGAAAATTTTTTAAACATAAAATCCGTTAAATATTAGGAAACCATCTATTAAATATACTCAAATAGGCTTTTAAGTTAAAGAAGAGAAGGGAGATGCATAAAAAAAGACTGTTCAAAAGTTAATTCCGAGCCGCCGAAATAAAAAATATACCGATTAATTGTTAGTGAAAAATTTCCGGCTATTTCGATTCTATCGAGATAGCCGGCATAAATATTTCAGGCGGTAATTTTAAAAACGCCTTAAAAAACTATTTTTTGAGCAGCTTAAGTTCGTACTTCGCTCTTTTTCTGAAACCTTTGTTGGCTTTTTTCTTATCGCGAAGACACTGCTCAAAATTCTGAATTGCCTGTTCTTTATTGCCAAGTCTTTCATGAGCCATTCCGATAAAGAAATATGGACTCCCTTCGGGAATTGATTTGCGGTGAGCGATTGCCTGCGATGCATATTCAATCGCTTTTTCGTTTTCGCCCAATTCCAAATAAGCATCAGCCAAACCTAAGTATGCCCCGTCGCTGCTGTAATATTCAAGAACTTTCTTGAAGTTCTCTATTGCTTTTTTATAATTACCCAGAGTTTTTTCGGTATTCCCTTTTACCAGATACGGATAAGCGATTTTTTCATCGCATACCTTCAAATTCTTTTTAACCGCTTTAATAATTTTTTTATTTTTTGTTTTCTGAAGCGTCATTTCGAAAAATTCTCTCGCTTTTTCATAATTTTTCAACGCGAAATATGCGGAACCAAGATAGAAAATAGAGGGATAATAATCCGGATTTTTATTCACCGCTTCCTGATAAAACGGAATAGCTTCCTCAAATTTCTTTTGTTTTCTGAGAACCTGCCCTTTATAAAAATATAATCTATAATCATCAACGAGTTTCAAAGCCTCGTCAAACTTTTCCATAGAACCAACGTAGTTACCGGATTTCATTAAACGAATGCCTTCGTTATATATTTTTTTTGCATCGTTATTTTCATCCAAGGATTGTGCAATCACACTCATCGAAAAGATAAACATAAACGCTATTGCTAAAATACGTCTCATCGTGTAATACCTCAATTAATTTAAAGAAACTATTTCGTGCGGAAGGCGGGACTTGAACCCGCACGCCCTTTCGAGCACTACCCCCTCAAGATAGCGTGTCTACCAATTTCACCACTTCCGCAAATTAGAACATCAAAATTACGTCCGCAGTATTTAAAAATCAACTCTTGAGGAGGATGAATTTAAATTTCCTCTTTGAACAAAAAAGATATTAATAAGTTCCCTTTTTATGCTTCATTCCATGCCGGCGGAAAAAGTAATTCCGGATTTTCTTTTTAAACTTATTTTCAAAAACTATCAATTTAGCTATTTGCTCTTCGGTTAAAATATCCTCGAGCGAATTTATGAATTTTGACCGATTTTCAACTAATTCAGTTTCTAACGACATAATTTCTTTTGTTATTTTTTTATAGCTGTCATTTTTATTGCCCAGCTGATCGGCTAATTTTTCTATTAGTTTATCTCTTCGCTCTATCAGTTTTCTGGCGTTTTCCATATTTTTATTTCTTCTCGTGAAAAAGCGGACTGCCGTTTCTTCGTCTAAATTAAGCGCTTCTAACAGCTTTATCTTTTCCATTTGACGGAATTTCTCCTGCTTTTCGAAAGGCATATTCATTGGCTCCATATCCTGAGCTTGATACAATCCGGCAGATGTTATCAATATGACGAAAACTATAATCGTGTTTTTCATTTTCTTTCCCTAAAATATTTTAATTTCTTTAATTGCTTTCTCCAATTCTAATAAATCGGTATTGCCAATATTATCAAGAAGTTCATAATCGTCAACAACCGGTAAATTGATTGTCATTAATTCTTCGAAAGCTTCGTTTTCATTTATAAGCTCATAATTCGGGTTGAATTCAGCCGTCGGCGAATTTTCCTCAACGGAATAATAAAGAAAATCTTCGTCCAAAGGATTGCTGAAATAGTCGTTTACTTCTTTAATAACCGAACTGTCTTCGAGTAAATTACCCGCAAGACTGAAATCATCGTTTTTGCTGTTATTTCCATAATAAAAAATAAAAATCAGCGCCGCGGCAATAGTAGAAACGACAAAAGATATCTGCGGAATAAATTTTTTCTTAACTGATTTAGCGCTTTTCTCCTTGATGATCGGCGTTAAATTTACAAAGTATGTCTCATCAACTTCCGGCTCCGCAGCCGATTTCATTTTATCCAATGAATTTTTTACCGATTTTAACCGCTCCTTTAATTCATCGCTTCGAGCAATTTCGGCTTCAAAAAGTTTTATTTCCTCTTCGTTTAAAAGTCCGCTTAAATATTTTAAAATCCGTTCGTCATTCATCATTCATTTTCTCCGTTACTTTCTTGAGCGCATGAAAATAATTCGCCTTCAATGTTCCAATACTCTTGCCCGTAATTTTTGAAATTTCATTATAAGTCAATTCTTCAAAATTTCTCAGTATAAATATTTCTCTCTGCTTCGGAGGAATATCCTGCAATATTCTTTCTATTTTATCCAATTTCATTTTATCGTCAATATTTTTGATAATATCTTTCTCGTAAGATACCTCTTTTTCGGGCGCATCTTCGAGTGAAAAAAAGTTTTTAATCTTTAATTTCCTAATTAAATTCAAACATCGCGTTGAGGTTATTCTGTAAACCCATGTGTAGAGCGATGAATTAAAATTAAAAGTATTTAATTTCTTGTAAAGAACAATCAGAACTTCCTGCGTAACTTCGTCCGCATCCAAATGATTGCCAAGCATCCGCCGGGCATGCCAATATATTTGCGTTCTGTACCTGCGAACCAGTTCGTTAAAAGCCGCTTCGCTCCCGTTCAGAAATTTATTTATAAGTTCAAAGTCTTTTAATTCTTTCATTAATATCCAAGATTCAATGGATTGGACACAATAATAATAAAAATGGTTTAATCCGCCAAAATCGTGCCACGCCAATCGAGGCTTAATATATCGCGTTTTTTATTACATTCGGCTACCGCCGGAGCTGAATATTAAAAAATGATTTTCAAATTTTAAACCTTTCTTAATTGACAAGTGTCCAATTCACGAAATTAACAAATTATAAAAAAGGAGAAACAAAATGAAAAAGGCATTTGCAATTGCAGTATTAATTTTAGTCTCATTCATCGCGATAACGGCACAGCCTGCGCCGAGGGGCGAACGCGGAATGTGCGGTTCCAAAGAAATGAATTTCAAACATATGATGATGGAAAAACTTAATTTAACCGACGAACAGAAAGACAATATTCAAAATATTCATCTGAATTTAGAAAAAGAGATAGTGGATTTAAAAGCGAATATCCAAAAAAACAGAATAGAATTAAAGCAATTAATGATAGGCGATAAACTGAATAAAAACGATATCACAGCTTTAATTGTAGAGAATAACGAAATACAAGGAAAAATTAAAAAACTGAAAATAGACAATTGGTTTAAGATTTACAGCCAGCTCGATGATTCTCAAAAGAGCATATTCAAAAAATCTTTCGGAAGAATGATGAACGAGATGAAAATGCACAAAGGCGGAGGACACAGAATGGATTTCCACAAAAAAGGGATGCCGCCGAGAGAGATGTAATTCTTATCGATAAATAATTTTACCAATTTGACGCCGGACGGGAAATATCCGGCGTTTTTTATTAATTCCGTCAATCTTACTTAAAATCGCCCTGAATCGGTCTGATAATAATATCTTCAATCACAGAGGAATAATTATTGGAATACGCGTCGTAAATAATCTTGGCTATATCATCCGGAGACATCATTCTTTCACCGAATTCTTCCAGCGCGGCATTCGGCCAAATCGGGGTTCTCGTGGCTCCGGGATAGACGTTAATCACTCGTATATTATTTTCTCTAACTTCCTCCCGCAGAACATTAGCGTAAGCTTTTAACCCGGCTTTGGAGGCTGAATAGACGCTGCTTTTTTTGAATACCGTATTCGCCGCAATCGATAGAATATTTATTATCGTTCCCTTATTCATTTCAATCATTTTAGGAAGAACTTTTCTAGTAAGACGAACAGCCCCGGTTAAATTTGTATTAATGATGGATAGAGTTTCTTCTTCGGTTGTTTCCGCGGCGGATTTAAAAACAGTAACGCCGGCGTTATTAATTAAACATTCAATATTAAATTCTTCCGAAATTTCATTATACGTAGAATCGACTTCTTCGGTGGAAGTAATATCCATCGGAAAAACATGAATGTTCGAATTTTCCCGCGCAATGTAGTTTACCAGATCAGATTTATTTCTTGAAGAAACAATTACATTATGTCCATTTTCTGCAAAACGCAAAGCGGCAAATTTGCCTATGCCCGAACTGGCGCCCGTTACCCATACAGCCGGTTGACTCATATTATATCCTATTCATATTAATTAAATTAAGAAATTCGGTTCTGGTTCTCGAATCGCTTTTAAATATTCCGTGCATAGCGGAAGTTGTAGTAATAGAATTCTGTTTTTGAACTCCGCGCATCATCATGCACATATGATAGCCCTCGGCAACAACCGCAATTCCACGCGGCTGCAGAACTTCGTCGAGTACATCCGCAACTTGCTGAGTCATTCTTTCCTGTACCTGCAGTCTTCTGGAGAACATATCCACAATACGCGGCAGTTTACTCAGCCCGATTATTTTTCCGTTCGGGATATACGCGAGATGCACCTTGCCGTAAAAAGGAAGCATGTGATGTTCGCATAAACTGAAAAAATCTATATCCTTTACTATGACCATTTCGTCATATTTCTCTTCGAAAATAGCTCCGTTAATTAATTTGCCCAAATCAACATTATATCCTTGAGTAAGGAACTCGTAAGATTTAGCAACGCGCTCCGGGGTTTTTTTTAATCCTTGTCTTTCTGGGTCTTCCCCCACCTCAATAAGCGTTTGCAGAGCTATCTTTTCTAATATTTCTAAATTCATTTACTCACCTTTAAATTCAGAGTAATTATTTTCAGTTTCGTAAATTTTAACCGAGTGAAGTTTTCCCGAAGGCAATTTCCCTTCAAGCCGCTTCCACACCGCAACGGTTATGTTTTCCGCCGTGGGAATAATCCCCTCCATAAAATCAACATCGGTATTTAAGTTTTTATGATCCACTTTTTCAATAATATTTTCGCGAATAATATCTTTCAACAATTTCAAATCAATCACATATCCGGTCTGCGGGTCAATTTCGCCTTTAACTGCAACCTCCAAAGTATAGTTGTGACCGTGCCAATTCGGATTATTACATTTACCGAAAACTTCTCTGTTCTTTTCCTCGGAGAACGCCGGATTAAATAACCGATGCGCGGAACTGAAAACTTCTCTTCGAGTTACGTAAACCATCACTCGCCCAGAATCTTTTTAATCTCTTCCGCATGACCTTTCACTTTAACCTTTGGGAATATTTTCATCACTCTTCCCTCTTCGTTAATAAGAACGGTGGTACGGACAATCCCCATATATTTCCTTCCGTACATGCTTTTTTCCTGCCAGACTCCGTATTTATCGAGAACCTTTTTATCCTCGTCGCTCAATAATCTGAACGGAAGTTCATATTTTTCTTTAAATTTTTGATGCCTAACAACCGGGTCCGCCGATACGCCCAAAACCTCGGCGTTTAATTTCTGAAATTCCGGATAAAGGTCGCGAAAATCGCACGCCTCCTGGGTGCAGCCGGAAGTCATATCTTTCGGATAAAAATAAAGCGCCACTTTTTTGCCTAAAAAATCTTTTAAAGATACTTTGTTCCCCTTATCGTCGGGCAGAGTAAAAGCCGGAGCTTTGTTTCCTTCTTTAAGCATAGTATTACCCTTTCATTTTATTTTGATTTGATTCCTATTTGAACCGTTACTTGATATTCAATTTTACCGTCTTGAGTTACTCTTCCCCGTTGCTCGGTAACTTCGAACCATGAAACTTGATTATTTAAATTTGTATCTTCAACTACGGTTTTAACCGCGTCGGAAATGCTTTCGTAGGAAATACCCACGCGAGTGATAATTTCAAAAGTTTTAGCCATTTCGGTCTCCTAATTTATATTTGCTAAATACCCGTCTTCGGAAATAAGAAATAATTTAATTTGATTAAATAAATTTACAACTTTGCAAAATGAAATTCTATTAACTATTTTTCTAAATGTAAACTATTTAACAATTATGCAAAGCGAATCACAAGAAATATTCCGTAATTTTCTTAAATCCGAAAGTCACCGGATTACCCCGGAGAGATTCGAAGTTTTGGATTATGCGCTGCAGCAATCGGGGCATTTCGGCGCGGATGAACTTTATATAGCGATGAAAACAAAATCATCCAATATTTCCCGCGCGACCGTTTACAACACTTTGGAGCTTATCGCAAAATGCGGACTGCTTGCAAAGCGGAATTTCGGAGACGGTAAAACGAACTATGAATCCAATTTCGGAAGGAAAAATCACGACCATTTAATATGCACAAACTGTGGTGAAATAATTGAATTCAATTCGCCCGAAATACAGAATATTATTTCCGACGTATCGAAACGATTAGGCTTTGAGCCGTCGGATTATTCGTTCAATATTTTCGGCAAATGCAAAGACGAACACAACTGCGATTTTTCCAAAAAGAGGAAAGGAAATGAATAAAGATTCTCATTTACCCGCTTATCCGCTCGTTTGGGAAAAGGACGATCTTTTCATCAAAGTTTTTACGTCCATCCCGGAATTGGCAACGGGAATTCTGCTCCGAGCCGGTTCCGAAAATATTATTATCGATCCCGGCGACGGTATTCTTCTTTATTTAAATAATGAAATCGGAAAGGAGAAAATTCTAACAATTCAAAATATTTTTATTTCCCACGGTCATCAAGACCATGTGGGCGGACTCTGGTCGCTGCTTACGTACATGCTAATTATGAAAAAATCCATTCCGCTGAACATATATTTTCCCCGCGGATGCGTGGAAATAGAAAGCATAATTTCAGCGTTCCACGGCGTTTACAAACAAATTTCTTATAATTTGAACCTTCACCGAATCGGTCATGAAGATAAAGTTTCAATAGATAATCTTTCGGTTATTCCCTTTTCCGTTGCTCACAGGGAAAAAGATTCCAAAGGAAATATCAATAATATTCCGTCGCTCGGATATAAATTTATATTCAATAACAAAACAATTACCTACGGCGGAGATACCGCTTATTCGGAGAACCTTGTTAATATGTCGCGAGACGCCGATTTAGCGATATTGGAAGCCGGAGCCGGAGACTCCGTTCGTTCGGATATTCACATGACATTCGACGAAGCCAACGCGATAGGCAAAACCGCGAAAGAATATTTCCTCGTTCACGTTCCGCAGAAATTTTTGTAGCTTAAGTTTTTGCATGAAGAAATAGATTTGTGAAAAAAATCTATTTTATTGTTCAAGGATTCTTTTAATCGGTTTTTCAACTAGCGGACTTGCAATAACTGCGTTTTGAAGTTTATTAAGCAGCTCACTCGAGATAGGATTCTTTAATCGTAATTTGTCATCAATCACTTTTTGGATTAATTCTTTAGTCGATTTCAAGAATATACTATTACAATCAATAATAGATTCAACTGAAAATTCGGAGTACTCCGAAGGAGATATTTCAACTAAAGTTTCAGAGGGATTGTTGTTTATATTTCTTTTTTTTACTTTATCCACTTTAGATGATGAAACAACCAGTAATAATATTGCATCCTCAAGCGGTGTATTATTCAAAACAATAAAATAATGCGGTATTGATGAATCCAGCCGGCTATCTTCAAAATAATAAACAGCCCCAGGTTTTAGAGTAGAACGAATTTGAATTTCCGGCGGCACTTCAACCATTAATTATTCCAAAAATCCTCAATTATTTCACTTTCTCTTAAATATTCAATTTTTGCAGACTTTTCCTCATCATCTAACGGATATAATTTGTCGAGTGACTGGTCTTCGGGATCCTCAAAAAAATCCTCCAAATTCATTTCAATTCTACTTTGATTTCCACTTTCTAATTTATCTTTAAATTTTTTCCATTCCGGATAATTATGAGTCAACTCAGATAATTCCAAGCTGTTTAATGAGTTAAATTTAGAAATAATATATTTAACCGTTTCAATTTCGGAATCGGAAAAAATCGACAAATCGACATCCTTGACAGATTTAATATAATTGGTTGTGGAAACAGGTTCAATGAATTGAAGAGCATAATCCTTATCTCGATCGCCAATAAAGGGACTAAGTTCCAAGATATCTTTTGTTCCGGATGCAACTGGTCCTAACGGCATTGCGAAATAAAAATCATTGGTTATGAGACGACCATATTTTCGCAGATGATAACGATCAGACAAATAAACTAATTTAAGTGCCTTCAGTTTATCAATTTTGCCATTATTTACTTTAGCAAAATAATTTAAAAGCTGAGTTATCTTACGATATGAAAAATTTGACGTCGCTTGCATAAAAACTTCAAGTAATTAATATAAAAGTTAATACTTTTTTATAAAATAACAAATCATTTAAACCATTAAACAGTAGATTAGTTTCTTTTTCAGGTTATCGGAAAAAAGATAAAAGATTTTAGCATTTTAATTGAAGAATATTGTTCTTAAGCTTTTCCGCAAAAAAAGTTCAATAAGATATGCTACTAATTTTCGGATAAAACAAGTAAAAATTACAGCTATTCTTAGTTAAGCTTAATATCCGATATTGGAACAGTTGTATCCCGCATTGAATGAACTTTATTTGGAACTGGTAACGAGACTTCTTTCTGAACGTATTTTTCAAATTCATCGCGGAAACGAGTAATCATAAATTTAACCGGCCAGGCGGCGGCGTCTCCCAAAGCGCATACGGTGTTGCCTTCAATATTTTGAGCAACGTTCACAAGCAAATCGAGGTCTTTGGAGGTTCCCTCGCCGCGGTCTAAGCGGTTGAGAACTTTTTCCATCCAACCTGTGCCTTCACGGCAGGGCGTGCATTGTCCGCAGCTTTCGTGACGATAGAAATGAGTTAACCGAAGTAAAACTTTCAGCAGATTGGTATCTTCGTCCATCACAATAATTCCGCCGGTGCCTATTGCCGAGCCTGCGGCGCGAAGGGAATCCGCGTCCATTTTAATTCCTTCCAATTGGTCGCCTCTTAAAGGAGGCATTGAAGACCCGCCGGGAATAACGCATTTAATTTTTTTGCCGCCAATCACTCCACCGGCGTAATTTTCTATTATTTCCGTCAGCAACGTACCTGAGGGCAATTCATAAACGCCGGGATTGTTAACGTGTCCGCTTACCCCGAACAATAAAGTGCCGGGATGTTTTTCCGCCCCAATTCCGGCAAACCATTCCCATCCGTTTGATATTATTTTCGGTACGTTTGTTATTGTTTCAACATTATTTATAGTTGTAGGATTACCGAAAAGTCCAACCATTGCGGGGAAAGGAGGTTTCACCCTCGGATAAGGACGCTTGCCTTCAATAGAATTCATTAAAGAAGATTCCTCGCCGCAGATGTAAGCTCCGGCTCCTTTGTGAACATGAATATCGCACATAAAATCCGTGCAGAAAGTTTCTTTCATCTTTTCGCCTGCGAATTCTTTTTCATATGCGGTTTTTACCGCCTCCCTTACAATATTAACCCATTTGTGATATTCGCCGCGGATATAAATATAGACGTTTTCCGCCTGAATGGCATAAGCGGCAATAATAGCTCCTTCAACCAATTGAAACGGATTGCGCTCAAAAATCTGCCGGTCTTTAAACGAACCCGGTTCGGATTCATCTCCGTTAACGCAAAGATAATGAGGTTTGGTTTTCTGTTTCGGCATAAAGCTCCATTTAAGTCCGGCTGAAAACGAAGCGCCGCCGCGCCCTCTTAAACCGGATTTTTTAACCGTATCGATAATATCGTCGGTAGTCATTTTAAAAGCTTTTTTCGCGGCTTCGAACCCGCCGTTTTCCAAATAAACTTCAATTTTATTCAAGTCCGGTATGTCGGGCAATACTATTTTTTCCATTATGTAAGCGAGTCCAAAATTTCTAATAATTTTTCTTTAGTTAAATTTTCGTAGTAATCTTCGTTCACGGCAATCATAGGAGCCGTGCCGCAGGAACCCATACATTCAACCTCTTCGAGCGAAAATTTACCGTCTTCGGTTCTTTCCATATGATTTATTCCCAACTTCTCCCGCGCGGCGTCCCATAGTTCGTATCCGCCTTTTAACATACACGAAATATTTGTGCACACCTGAATGTGATGTTTACCCATCGGTTTATCGTGGAACATAGTATAAAAAGTAACCACGCCGAAAACATCTGTTTTTTCAATTCCGAGCGTCTTGGCAATTTCGCTCATAACTTCGGCGCTTATAAATCCGTTCTGTTCCTGACCGATATAACAAGCGTCCATAACAGCCGAAAGCGCGGAAGGATAATGCTTGCGGGCTTCCTTTATTCTTTCTAAATTTTCCTCGTTAAACTTAAACGACATTAAAATATCACTCCTAAATTTATTTATCCGCTTCGCCCATCACAGGGTCAATACTGCCAATAATAGCAACAAGGTCGGATATCATTTGACCTTTGCAAATATACGAAAGAGCCTGTAAATTACAGAAAGAGGGCGATCTGATTTTCAATTTCCATGGATGACCGGAACCGTCGGAAACAAAATAAAACCCGAGTTCCCCTTTCGGGTTCTCGACTGAAAAATAGCTGTCGCCTTCCGGAGGATTGATTCCCGAATTAACGAGCATAAAATCATGAATCAGTTCTTCCATTTTAGTATAAATTTCGGTTTTATGCGCGAATACAAATTTGGGGTCGTTCGCCATCACTTCTCCGGCAGGCAGCTTTTCAATTAACTGCCTTACAATTTTCGCGCTTTCCCTTATTTCATCAACTCTTACAAAATATCTCGCTAAAGCGTCGCCTTCATTATAAACCGGCACTTTAAAATCAATTTCGTTATAAAACAAATAGGGTTGAGCCACTCTCAAATCGAATTCAACTCCGGAACCGCGGAGGTTCGGACCGGTAATTCCCAAATCGAGCGCGTCTTCTTTGGAAAGAACGCCTATGCCTTCCAATCTGTCCACAAATATTCTGTTAACGTTCAATAATTTCTCAAAATCATCCATCGCACCGTCAAAATTATCGAGGAAGGTTTTTATCATCCCAATTACTTCATCGGTAATATCTGAAGCAATTCCCCCGATTCTGGTAAAGCTCGTCGTAAATCTTGCGCCGACCAATAAATCGAAAATATTCTGAATATTTTCCCGTTCTCTGAATGTCCACATGAAAGGCGTTATGGCGCCGACATCCAAAACAAAAGTTCCGATGGCGACAAGATGCCCCATAATTCTCGCCAGCTCGGCGCAAATCATTCTGATATACTGAGCGCGTTTCGGCGCTTCGATTCCGGCTAATTTTTCAACTGCGAGAACATAAGCCACATTATTGGCAAGATTAGCGGTATAATCCAGCCTGTCGGTATGAGGAATGTATTCGAAATACGTCATATTTTCCGCCATCTTCTCGTAACCGCGATGAAGGTATCCGAGTTCGGGAACCGCCGCGATAATTGTTTCGCCGTCGAGTCTGACGAGCACCCTCAAAACGCCGTGCGTAGCCGGATGCTGCGGACCGATATTAAGAATCATTTCGTTTTCAAGAGCGTCTTCCACGGTAACGGTGGGTTCCTGCTCCATCAATTTCTTTAATAACTTTTCGTCTTTACTAATATCGATTTGTCTATTCATAACTAATCTTTTTTTGGCAGCGGTAAAGAACCCGGAATGCCGAGTACCGGGAATTCTTTCCTCAATGGATAATATTCAAATTCTTCCGGCATATACATTCTCCGTAAATCGGGATTATTATTAAACGTAATGCCGTACATATCGTAAGTTTCTCTTTCGTACCATTCCGCTCCCTTCCATACGGGAACCACCGAATCTACGGCTTCGGCGGAAAGGTTGACCTTAAGCCGAAGTCTAAAATTATTAGAAAGCGAATACACATGATAAACAACCGTAAAACGGTTTTTGCGCGAAGCCCAATCAATAGCCGTTACGTCTTCAATCAAGTCAAATTGAAGATCGGAATCATTTTTCAATAATTCAGCTACTCCTAAAATATTATCTTCGTCAATAATTAGAGCCAAATCGCCGCGATCTTCCTCAACTTCTTTAACCGCGTTTTCGTATTGGGCTTTAATTTTGGATAGAATAAGTTCTTTAATTTTCATATCAATTATTTTTATTTTGAAAATCTGCCGGAATAAGATCTTGTAATTCTCTGCTGCGTGTCTTGCCAATTTTATCTTGAATTGTCATCAAAGCGTTTATTAAATTTTCAGGACGAGGCGGGCATCCCGCTGTGTAAGCGTCAACGGGAAGAAATTGATCGATTCCCTGCACCACGGAGTAAGAGCGGTACATTCCGCCCGACGAAGTGCACGCGCCCATAGCAATCACCCATTTGGGGTCGGGCATCTGATCATAAATTCTGCGCACAACGTGAGCCATTTTATACGTAACCGTTCCGGCAACAATCATCAAATCGCATTGCCGCGGAGTAAATCTCATCACTTCGGAGCCGAAACGCGCCATGTCGTACTTTGGATCAACAGCGGACATCATCTCGATAGCGCAGCAGGATATGCCCATAGGCATAGGCCAAACGGAATTTTTCCGCGCCCATTGCAGAACGGAATCTACCTTTGTTATAATATACCCGTCGCCGGTTAATTTGGCTTCTAATCCCATTCTAAGCCTCCCTTCCTATAAACATAAAGAAATCCCATTTCGAGAACGACAAGAAAAACAAACATCGGCCAAAACGCGAATGAACCTTGTTCTCCGAAGAGTTTTTTGAATTGAACCGCCCAAGGGTAAACGAATATTACTTCGATATCGAAGATAATAAACAACATTGCTACGAGATAATACTTAATGGAAATTCTCTCCCGCGCCGTGCCGATGGGATTTTTACCCGATTCGTACGGCATAACTTTCACTTTGGTTGGTCTTTTAGGACCGAAAATACCTGAAGCCATAACTACCGCCGCGCCAAAAACCGCCGCAAACGCTATAACCATAAATATTGGAATGTAATCTGTAATCATCGTTTTTTCAAACCGGAATTATATCAAATTTAATCTGCGAAAATTATCCAAATTTAGTCGTAAAGTCAATTTAAACCAATTAGTAAATTGCTAATTTTGAAAAAACTGCCTCGTTAATCTTTCGCCGCGAATGAACCACATGCCTGGAGCTAAGGAAAAAAGTGTTTGTACTTAAGAGATTTTTTCCGAGTTAGGCTATGAGTATGAATTTCCACGGGACGCTGTGCGTATGTGCGGTTTGAATATGGAATTTGGTATGGATGTCTAAAGACTCTGCGAGTTTTGCGGATGCAAAGCCGAGAATTGACTTAGGATGAATGGATGAAGAAATAGGAATCATCACCATCCGCAATCATAAATCATCAATAATCAATTCTTTTATTCTGCGCAACTTGTCCCGAGGGTTTTTATCGGGATTCGCGGCTTAAAATTGACTTGAGATGCACCTTTTTCTGAAACCATATAAGGCATATAAGAAAATATAAGTCGGAACTTTTATGACCTTATATGTCTTATATGGTTCAAAT
>CAYNUJ010000048.1:6281-18150 GCA_964400095.1 uncultured Melioribacteraceae bacterium | reverse complement strand
AAATTTGACATGTTGAGCGATGTTATGTAAATGTTTTTATGATTCGCTATACTAGTTACCAATTATCCGGTAGTTACATGCCTCGCAACAGAGGCAACTGTTTACTGGACAAACGAACCGCTGCCGGGAAGCGCGTACAGTTTTTACTCATATACAAATCAGAATTCCTCTATTCCAGAAAATTTTGTAACCGATATTTCAGCCGACGCGGAAAATGTAATAGCGGCTTTCAATTCAAAAGGAATCGGGATTTTCAATAAACAGAATGAAAGCTGGGAAATTTTTAACGTCGATAATGTAAACGAATTGAAGACCAATGCATTTACGCGGATATTTAAATTCAAAACCGGAGAATTTAAAAACGATTGGGCGGCAGGCTCCCGATTGGAAGGATTCTTTTTATACGACGTTTCTAAAAAAGAATTTAAACAATTCAGCGCCGGCTCCACTTCCGGCGGTTTTACCGGCAGCACAATTAATGGATTCGACTATTACAAAAAAGGCGGGAAAGAATATCTGCTTGTAGTTCACAACGCCGGATTATCGAAATACAATTTAACCGACGATGAATTTACCAACTACAATACATCTAATTTAAATTTTCCCGGGGGCAATACGCGCGCGGTTAAAGTAGATGACGACAACGGAATTTGGGCGGGTACGGATTACGGTTTGTCATATTCCTCGGACGAAGGAGACACTTGGACCATTTATAATAAAGACAACACCATCATGACGGGAAATATTATTACATGTATCGAGAACAACGGAAACTCGATATTTATAGGAACGTGGAACAGCGGTCTATATCGTTACAACAAACCAAACGACGAATGGGAAAATCTCTCTCCTTTTATTTCAGCTCAGCCAATTACCGCGCTTCGTTTTGAAGACGACAGATTATTTATAGGGAATTACGATCACGGAATATACGTTTACGACGGCGAAAATTTCATTCAATATCCTTCGGTAAATGACAAAGGTTCTCCGAATATTGTTAATTCGATTTCATATGACGGAGACGATCTTTGGTTCGCGACTCAAAGCGGATTAGCGAGAACGACAAACGGAGTAAAAGGTTCATCCGGAAGCGCTTCCATTACAATTGAAGACAAAACCATTTACATCGGCGGAACAACCACCTTAGCGGTAAAACTGCATCCGAAAGAGGACGTTGAATTTTACCGGCTTACCGGAACTATTGTTTACAATCAATCCGAATTGAAATATGAAGGCGGCAGTTACGGCGAACTTTTCTCCGGCTGGAAAGTCTATGAAGATTCAAAAACAGAAGGTAGAATTAATTTCCGCGCGGTCGGCGGCGATGCTATTAAAAAAGAAGGCTCTCTGTTTTATCTCTCATTTAAAACGAATAAAGATTTACCGGGAGACGGACTCAGCGCTATTTACGCCACATCTTTCAAATCCGGTTTGGATAACGAACTCGAACACAGCGACTTGGGAATTGTTACTTACACAACTTCCGGCACGGCAGACGGCGGACGCGGTGACGCAAATTTAGACGGCGAAATAGACATTTCCGACTTGCTCGCAATTTCAAATTCTTTAACATACGGCGGAGATTACGAACTTAAAGATACCGCAGCAAAAAACGCCGATGTGGACGAAGACGACGACGTTGACACCGAAGATCAATCCGATCTACTCGCCTATCTCCAATCGGGTGTTTTCCCAAATCACGACGGCGAAGACGCAAAAGACGGAGGAAGCGTAGGTTCGGACGATCTCGAATTCGATAAAGACGACGGGGACGACGATGAAAACGACGACGGTTCGGTTATTATTCCGGTTAACCTCGACGGCGGCGAAAATGTAAGCTCCGTTCAAGTAACGGTTAATTACGATCCCGATCAAATTAATTTCGCTTCGTTTTCTTCAAATCAAATCAGTTCGGGCAATTTTGTAAGCGCCAATCAATCTGAACCCGGCAAGACAATTCTTAATTTTGCCGCTCCGGCATCCCAAAACGGAAACTTCAGCTTAGGCAAACTTATATTCGACCTCGGAAACAACGCGCTCGGCAATTCCGTTATTTCTACTTCATATTCTATTAATGCCGGCGCGCCTCAAAGCGGTCCGTCTATTCTGGTAACTTCAAACGGCGATGAAATACCCGTTACCCCAGATAAATTTGGATTGGCTCAAAATTATCCAAACCCTTTTAATCCGACTACCATTATTACCGCATTCGTTTCCGAAAGCTCGGTAATAGAATTGAGTATATATAATGTACTCGGACAAAAAGTCGCGGAATTATTTAAAGGCTTTAAGCAAGCCGGAGTTTACCAATTCACTTGGAAAGCAAATTCTTTCGGTACTGGAATATATTTCTACCGGATGAAAGCCGGGAACAAAATATTCACTAAAAAAATGGCGCTGATAAAATAGCGTCATATGGACTAAATTTTAAATAAAGAATAATCAGCCGGACTCCCGCCCGGCTGATTATTCGAAAATTGTCAACATATTTCAAGACAAGATGGCTTATTTGGCTCTCGGTGATATTTTGAACAACAATTGCCCTTCTATTAAATTAATATTATTGAGATTGTTATAATCTTCTAATATCGTTATATTAATTATTATTTTATTAGTTTATGTCAATTAAATCAAAAAATAGAAAGTAAAAAAAAATGGCAAATAAAATTCTTTTCGTTGACGATGAAGTTGATATAGAATCAATGGTTAAACAATATTATCGAAGAGCGGTTAAAAGAGGCGAAATCAAACTGGAATTTGCTCATAACGGAAAAGAGGCTCTGGAAAAACTCGAGCAAATAAAAGATATTGATATGGTTTTTACCGATATCAATATGCCGGAAATGGACGGATTAACTTTTATTAAAGAGTTAAATGAAAAATTTCCGTTGGTCAAAGCCGTTGTGATTTCCGCATACGGCGATATGAGCAATATAAGAAAAGCTATGAATTTCGGGGCGTTTGACTTTACGACTAAACCGATTAATTTTGACGATATTCATGCTACAATGGAAAAAACGTTAACCGAAGTTTTCAAAAAAAGGGAAGAAGAAGAAACAAAAGAAAAATTGCTCTCCGCTCAAAGCGAAATTGAAGTCGGTAAAAAAATTAAAATGAGTTTTCTGCCATCCTCGCTGCCTACAGTTGAAGGATATCAGATTGACGCGAAATTTATTCCCGGTAATGAAATCGGAGGCGATTTCTACGATATTTTTTATCTGCCCGATAAAAAAAGAGTAGCATTTGTAATTGCGGATGTCTGCGATAAAGGCGTCGGCGCCGCCCTCTTTATGGCATTATTCAGAAGCCTGCTTAGAGCGTTTTCGAAAGTTGACAGCGACAGCGCCTTTTTAGCCCGCCGCATTGTTAATAAAACAGATGTATATATTCAGGAAAATCACGGCGATTCGGGTATGTTCGCTACCATGTTTTTCGGCATTTTAGACCCCCAAAGCGGAAAGATTGATTATGTTAACTCCGGACATAAACCGCCCTACATCTTAGCCGACAACAGCATCAAAGAGATATTAGAACCTTCCGGTCCCGCAGTAGGAGAATCTCCGTTCAGCAAATTTGAAAACAGAGAATATACTCTGCAAAATGATGAAACTTTATTGTTATACACAAAAGGTTTGCCGGAAGCTTCCGACAGCGAAGGAAATGTTTATTCGGAAGAACGGCTGAAATCATTTTTGAGCGGTCATTTCGATAATGTTGATAGCTTATTGAACGAAACAATTAATGACCTGAATAATTTCACAGCCGGCGCGTCGCAGACTGACGATATTACTTTGTTTGCATTAAAACGTTTGTAATAATATTTAAAAGCTTTTTACGTTTTATATTCTACCAATCCTGAGAATGAATATTTTTACTTAATTATTAACCCTTATCAGTGGTTAGGAATAATCCGCTTGATGACATTTTAGATTTAGGAAAATCGATATGACATTAACATGGAAAACAAAGCTTTATTTATTCGCTGCTATAATAACGGTTTTGCCTGCGGCATTCTTAAGTTTTAATATGATAAATATTACTCGCGACGAGTTGAAGGACAGCCGCAATACGGAGTTAAATAATCTCACAGATCAACTCGCTTCCCAAATTAATACGCTCTATAAAAACAATTGGCTTGAACCCCTCTTATATGTAAATAGCGGATTGGAAAACGAAAACCTCGGCGCAAACGAAAAAATGTCGTATCTCAGCGCTTTGGTTGAAAACAGCGATAGAATTATATCGCTTTCGCTATTTTTCAAAAAAGGGCGGGACGGTTATTCGGAAGCTATACAATTAAGCAAAGGGTCTTATTTAAGTCAATTAAAAGAGAAAAATTTAGATCCAAAAACGACGCTCGGTTTTTCGAACAGCGATATTCAATCTCTCAAAAACAGCAATAATATAGGCGAGCCTTATTATTTAAGCGAAATAGACGTTTGGGTTCTTAATATGATGATTCCGATTAAAATTTCCGGCGCGCCGGAATCATTCCTCTGCGCTAAAATAAATCTGAACGACTTAAGAAAAACAATCGAAAGCAATAATTTTAACGAGCGCGGTAATTTAATGCTGGTTAATAAAAAAGGGGAAATAATTTTCGGAAATAAGAATTCCGATATACACGTTGAGGGCGCAATTGACGAGGCGGTACGTTTGCTGAATTCCGGTTCAAGAATGAATTTTAATAATTCGTACGAAAGTTCTGCGGGTGAAAAAGTGCTTGTATACTGCGCTTTCCCTTTAAATCTGGAATGGGCGGTGATAGCCGAATTATCGGAATCAAAAGCATACGGAGCCGTGGCTCAAATGCAGAACCGCATGTATCTTTGGATTGCCGCCAGTTTAATAATTGCTTTGCTTGTTATGCTTGTTTTTTCGCGCCAAATAAGCAAACCGATTCTTAGAATAAGCGACCTCGCGGATGTTATTTCCGACGGGAATTTCGACGTTTCTTTTGACTACAAAGCGAAAGACGAAATTGGGAAATTAGGTAAAAACCTTGTAAGAATGGCGCAGTCGTTAAAAGCGAGTTTTGCGAAAATTGCCGAACAGAACAAAGAGCTTGAAGATTACAGCCATAATTTGGAAGCAATGGTTGAAGAAAGAACCAAACAATTGAAAGACGCGCAGCAGCAATTAATAATTCAGGAAAAATTAGCTTCATTGGGTTCTTTAACCGCCGGCATCGCTCACGAAATTCAAAACCCGCTTAACTTCATTAACAATTTCAGTAAACTTTCCATTGGATTGACGGACGAACTAATAGAGGAAATCAATAATTATCAGGATAAAATTGACAAAGAAGATTACGAATTAATTGATGAAATATTAGAAGATCTTCGTTCAAACACACAAAAGATTAATGAACACGGCGGGAGAGCCGAAAGGATAGTGAAAGGCATGTTGGAACATTCGCGCGGCGAAGCGGGTGAAATGCGCGAAATCGACATTAATTTAATGTTAAAGGAATCCATGAATTTGGCTTATCACGGGTTTAGAAATGAAAACGAAGAATTCAACGTAAAAATGATCGAAAATCTCGACGAGTCAATCGGAAAAGTTTTTGTTGATTCGCAGTCTCTTAACAGAGTTTTCCTCAATATTATCAATAACGCCTTTTATGCTACATTTCAAAAGAAAAAGGAAGAAGGCGGCGCGTATAATCCGGAATTTTCGATCAGCACTAAATTAATTGATAATAAAATTGAAATCCGTTTAAGAGACAACGGAGCCGGAATTCCGGAAGACGTTCGTCAGAAAATATTCGAACCGTTCTTTACTACCAAACCAACGGGAGAAGGAACCGGACTGGGATTGTCTCTTAGTCACGATATTATTGTTCAAATGCACAAAGGCGAATTAAACGTTGAATCGGAAACGGGAAAATACACCGAATTTATATTAACTATACCAACTGATTTGAAAAAATAACTTTGGCATAAACATGAGAAAGAGAATAATATTTTTGACGCTAATTTTTTCCTTAACGGGAATATTGTTCGCTCAGTCACAAAAAGTAATTGAAATTACCGTAAAAAAGAACCAAAGTATTCGGGAAATTGCAAAAAAATATTTGGGCGATCCCGATCTTTGGGAAGCGATTCTAAAATATAATAATTTGGAAACGTCTTCCGACGCAAAACCGGGCGTAATTTTAAAAATTCCGATTCGAGATTTCAAAAAAGCGAAAGGAGCGTTAAACGAAGCGATTAAAGCTATTCGGGAAGCCTCCCGAAGCGGAGCTAATTTATTTGCTCAATCCGGCTTAAGCAGAGCGGAAAAGTTATACAATGAAGCGCTCAACCTGCAAAAAAACGGCGACTTTTTACTCAGTTACGATAAAGCGGCAAAAGCGAAACAATTTGCCGGCGAAGCAAAAAAACTTTCCGTTAAAAAACGGAACGTTAAAACATCCGCCGTTCTCACGGATAAACAAGGCGATGTTGAAAGCATGCAGCCCGATCAATCCGTTTGGAAAGATTTGAACAAGCCGGATAAATTAAACGAAGGCGATAAAGTTCGCACGTTATCGAACTCGTTTGCTGAAATTACATTTTACGACGGGAACAGAATTAAACTGAATTCAAACGCTCAGGCTCTTATTCAAAAAATGCGCGAGGATCTGTTTGAAAAGAAAAAAGAATCGAGCGTTAAGATAGTTGAAGGCGACGCGTTCGCTTACTTAACCGGCGGTTCAAGTAAAAAGAAATTTAACGTAATAATCCCCGGTTTGGAAACAAAAGTGAAGTCTAAAAATTTCTGGGTGAAAAAGGAAAGGAAAAGGACTAAAATTGCCAATTATGAGGGCGAAATTGAAATAAAATCGAAAGGACAAAAAGTAGTTCTTCAAGAAAATGAAAAAACTATTGTTTCCGCCAGTGGAAGAATAGCCGCTCCTCAAAAAATTCTGACCGCCCCTAAACTCCTATCGCCGGTTAAAGGCAATAACGTTTATGAAGAAAAAATAACCTTTACGTGGACTAATATTCCAAAAACTAAAGAATATTGGCTCGAAATTTCCACTGATAAAGATTTCAAAAATGTAGTTCTCTTTAAGAAAAAAATTAAGCAGCCCCGTTATTCAATTTCAACGTTAGTAAACGGTATTTATTTTTGGAGGGTATTCCCTATCGACTCCGACGATATTCCCGGACAAAAAAGCAAAGCGGAAAGTTTTGTTTTAAGTCCTAATGCCGAGGCTCCTTATTTAACGGTTTTATTGCCTATGGAAGGGGCAATAGTCACAGAAAATTCAGTTGTGGTATCCGGAAAAACGGAAATCGGCGGAAGCGTTTTAATTAACGGGGAAGCGGAAAAAATAGACAAAAACGGCAAGTTTGAAAAACATATTTCCGTAAATCCGGGCGCCAATAAAATCTCCGTTAAAGCTGTTTCTAAAAACGGTATTGAAAATGAAATATTCAGGAATATCTATTATGACACACCCGGGGATTTAAAAATCGCTTACGATGGAACTCTCAATAAAATCGGGAATAATAAATTTATTTTCAGCGCTGAAAATTTTTCGTTCGGCGGTATAACAAGACCCCGGTCGTTAGTCGAATTGAAAAACGCCGGCGGAAAAAATTACCGCGGATACTCCGATAGCAGAGGAAAATTTAAATTTAATATTTCCCAAAAGGAAAAAGAATCTGCATATCTTCTAAAAATAGAAACAGTGTCCGGTTTTAGTTTGGAAGACAGTCTTTGGTTTATTGTTGATAACGAAGCGCCTGTTATAACGCTCTCAATCGAACCTCCGTTTTATACCGATAAAAACTCGGTTGAACTGCGGGGCGCTGTAACCGAAACGTGCAAAGTTAAAATAAACGGCGCGGATGCAGCGCTAAATAAGAATAATTTTTCAAAAGAAGTGAAATTGTCTTCCGGAGTAAATATAATCAGAATAACGGCGGAGGATATAGCCGGGAATGAAAATGTAATTGAAAGAGAAATTTATCTCGACGACGCTCCGCCAATTATCACCGGCAAAAATATCCGAAAGAAAATTATTAACGGAAAGACGGCTATTATAGTTAAGATTGGCGTCTCAGACACATCCGGATTAAAAAATACCGCGAGATTAAAAGCGCTTCTCGGTAAAGAGGTAAAGTATATTTTTGCGAAATATAATAAGTCGGCTCAAACATACGAAGCCGTTGTATATTTTCCGAATTCGGATTATACTCCGTCGCTTGTTTCAATACTTCTAGAAGATTACTTCGGGAACAAAAAAGAATATAGAATAAATTAATGAGTAGAAAATGAAATTAAAAATCACATTTGTTTTACTGTTTTTTTTATCGCTCAACCTTTACGGACAGGACCTGATGAATTTAATCACTTATGGTTCCAGAGCTTTGCCCGCCGAAGGAGACGACGATCATAAACAAATTGTGTTTGTACGAGTTCCAGCCGATTCGGGCAGAATATATTACGTAAAAGTTTTTGACCCCGATTGCGGCGGAGACTTTGACGAAATAAATTCGTTGTGGGATACTAAAACACGATTTACAATCTACGGCGGCGCAGACGCAGTAAGCGCTCCGACTCTTAATTCGGCGTTCCCCGATTCCGCGGATATGTATTCCGGGGAAATAATCTCTTCGTCCGAATTTGCCGATGAAGTAGAATTTAACGCCGAATGGTTTACTTTGAGCAAAATATTGTCTGAAGACGGGGAGAGAATAGGAGACCATTTTTACTTTAAGATTCTTGTGGAAGGACTCGCCGGGGACGACGGGAATATATTTAATGTTGTTGTATCGGATAAAGAGAAAGAAAACTTAAATAGTAAAGACGTTGAATTATTCACTTATAACGTGTCGTTAAGACTATCGGAATATGATAATTATGCCAGCATTCAATTTTTTGTTCCGGAAAAAACAACGCGGCTTGAAGTTAATTATTTTGACGTAATGGGCTCGAAATTATCGCTTGAAACTCCTTTTCGGTCAATTCCAATTCCTAATCCAAATGTACAGGGGAAATGGCTTATTAAATCGGTTAATCTCGAACCAATCGAAGGCGGAAACATATTCGAAATCAAATATGGTCAAGGAGCGGAGTCCCCTAACGACGCTACATTTTTTGTTACGGGTAATAATTCAAAAGTTTCTCCTATTATTCTTCCGATTTATAACGGTCTTCCAAATAAAAGACCTAAAATAAGAAAAGCAATAACGAAATTATCCGACTGCTATTCGGCGGTTTTGGACGCATCCCCTTCGATCGACAAAGACGGCGACGATCTGCAATTTACTTGGCTGATTGATAATCTTGACGTTGTACAAGGCGGAAGGATAGTCTATCAATTCCCCGAACAAAAAGAATATGAAATAACGCTGATTGTTAAAGACAATTCCGGACAAACCGGAAATAGTTCTTATGAAAAATTTAACGTTACAATTAATCAAGCTCCAAAACCAATAATTGAAAGTAAAAAGGTTGCGGCTCCGGGAGAAAATGTTGAATTCAGCGCCGCTTCGTCGTTCGACCCGGACGGCAAAATAAAAGCATATTTTTGGCGGTTCGGCGACGGCGGAACTTCTCAAGGTAAAATTATCTCGCACAGCTACCCCACGCCGGGAATTTATAAAATAAATTTAAAATTAAAAGACGATTCCGACAGTCCGTGTAATTCTTCGTTTATTGAAAAATCCATTAGAATTAATAAAAAACCTGTAGCGGCTGCAGGACCGGATAGAGTTATTGCCGCAGGCGAGAAAATTCTGTTTGACGGCGGAGGCAGTTACGATCCGGACGGCAAAATTATAAGGTATAAATGGACAACCGAAAATATAAACGCGACTGCGCGGAAAACCTCTTTCAAATTTGGAGATCCGGGAAAATATAGAGTTACGCTTACTGTCGATGACGGAGATAACGTCAATAACAGTTTGGATTCGGATTATGTAACCGTTATCGTAAACTTTCCGCCTGTTGCAGACGCGGGAGAAGATAAAACCGTAGCCGAAGGAGAAGTGGTGATTTTCGACGGTTTGAAATCGTACGACAAAGACGGCGTTATAACAAATTACTTGTGGGATTTCGGCGACGGGACAAAAACTTCGGACGGCTATGCGGCGCACTCTTATTCCCGTCCCGGTAAATATAGAGCCAAACTAACGGTGACGGATAATTCCAATACGTCAACTTCTTCATCTTCGGATGAAAGAATAATTACCGTTAACGCCGCTCCTTTAGCGCGCGCAGGAACGGATACAATAATTACTACGAGCGTCGTAAAATTGGACGGCTCTCAATCCGTCGATTCCGACGGCGGTATCGCCGAATATTTTTGGGATTTCGGCGACGGTTCTACAAGCAGCGAAGTAAAACCGGTACATGTTTATTCGTCGCCCGGCGTTTACAAAATTAAATTGGTTGTAACCGATAATACGGAAACATCGAACAATAAAGCGTCTGACGAAATAACGGTTATCGTAAATGAGAATCCTATTGCGGATGCCGGACCGGATAAATTCGGCGTGCCGAATCAAATTTTCACATTCGACGCTTCCAACTCCTTTGACCCCGACGGCGAGATAATTAATTATTTATGGGAATTCGGAGATTCTGAAAAAGCCGAAGGAAAGAGAGTAAAACATTCGTTTAAAAAGCCGGGTAAATATACAGTTCGTTTAACGGTAAAAGATAATACCGGCGAAAATAACGCGGTGGATTTTAGCGAAACTCACGTTGTAATTAACTCCCCTCCAATAGCCGACGCGGGCGAAGATATAATATCTGCGCCGGGAGATGAGATCGTTCTATCCGCGCGTAATTCAAAGGACCCCGACGGTTCGATAATTTCTTACTCATGGGACGTTGAAAAAATTGGGGATAATATCACATCGAAAGAAGTAAGAGGCGTTTACAAAGAACCCGGCTATTATAAAGCCGTTTTAAGAGTTAAAGATAATTCCAATTTATCCAATTCAATTGCGACTGATATTATTAAAATAAAAATAAACAGTCGTCCAATAGCCCGCGCGGGAATGGATATATTTACCTGCGATGAAATAATTAGTTTCGACGGCTCGGAATCCGCCGATCCCGACGGCGATCCTCTATCGTATAAATGGGATTTCGGCGACAGTTCGAAACCCGTTTACGGCGCAAAGGTGATGCACGATTTTCTGAAAGGCGGTAGTTATCCCGTAACCCTTACTGTTGACGACGGACTCGGATTGACCAATTCTATTTCCGTCGCGTCTGTTGTCGCTAAAATTAACGAGCCGCCAAAAGCCGACGCCGGACCCGATAGAATAGTTTGCGCCGGCGATGTGGCAATCTTCGACGGAAGTAAATCGTACGACCCCGAAAAAGGCTTTTTGGCATATTTTTGGGACTTCGGCGACGGAACCAAAGCATCCGGGATTAGCGCGAGCAAATCTTATAATAAAGGCGGCATATATCAAGTTACATTAAGGGTTGAAGACGATTCGGGACTACCTTGCAACAACAGCATAGATAGAATGGTTGTTAAAGTGGTCGAATCTCCGGTTGCTGAAGCGGGAGAGGATAAAATTGTCTGCGCCAATTCCGAAGTTAAATTCGACGGCTCTAAATCTACCGATTTTGACGGCGTGGTTAACTCTTATTACTGGGATTTCGGCGACGGGAAAAACGGAGGCGGCGCCAAACCGACGCATATCTACGAAAAAGCCGGTTCGTATAAAGTGAGGCTGACAATCACCGGCGATGAAACTCTTGGATGCGATAATTCGGATACCGACGAAATAAACGTAACTGTAATTGAAGCGCCGGTAGCTGATTTTATGTCGGAAGAAAGTATTCCTGTCGGAACCTCTTTGGCGTTCGACGCCTCTCCCTCCTCCGGAGAAGGTTCCCGGATAGTTTC
>CAYNUJ010000048.1:0-6181 GCA_964400095.1 uncultured Melioribacteraceae bacterium | reverse complement strand
CCTCTTTGGCGTTCGACGCCTCTCCCTCCTCCGGAGAAGGTTCCCGGATAGTTTCTTATCAATGGAATTTCGGCGACGGTGAAAAAGCCTCCGGTAATAATGTTGAGCATGTTTTTAATAAATACGGCAAATATATCGTTACGCTTGAAATTTCGACAAATTCAAAAACAAGCTGTAATACTGCGTCGAAAAAGAGATTAATCACAGTAAACGAACCTCCTGCGGCAATCGCCGGAGACGATTTGAAAACCGGAGTTAATTTAACCACTAGTTTCAACGGGTCTTCTTCTATGGATGCCGACGGTTCGATAGCTTCCTATTTATGGGATTTCGGCGACGGGAAAACCAGCTCAAAAGTGAACCCGACGCATAAATATTCCAAATACGGCAAATATCAGGCGATACTTAAAGTTACGGACAATACATCCCTGCCTAATAACTTTGACTTAGATACATTATTTGTTTCAGTGAATGAAGCTCCGAAACCTGTAATCGCTTCGCCGGATAAAATTTGCGTCGGCGAAATTACAGACTTCGACGCTGGTAAATCTACCGACGCCGACGGCGAAATAGTTATGTACATGTGGGATTTTGGCGACGGAACAATAAAAACCGGAAAAACCGTTCGGCATTCATACCGGGAGTCCGGAGTATATGACCTTAAATTACGCGTAAAAGACAATTCCGGAGTCGCCAACAATTCCCAAATAGCAACTAAACAAATTACTGTTAATTCTCCTCCTATTGCGAAGGCGTTTAATGTCGGCATAATTTGTCCCGTGGAAAACGCTGAATTCGACGCGAGTAACTCAACTGATATTGATAATAAAGACTTAACTTATAAATGGGATTTCGGCGACGGAACAACCGGCGGCGGCATTAAAACGACGCACAATTATTCCGCTCCGGGTATTTATACAGCCGTATTAACGGTAAGCGACAACAGCGGAACCAACTGCGACACTGATTCGTTTGAATTAAAAATAAAGGTTAACTCTCCTCCGGTAATTAAAGCTAAAATTGAGGGAGAATTTTTCGCCGGAGGCGCGCACGACGCTTTATTATTCGACGCTTCGGCTTCTTACGACCCCGACGGCGACCCGATTGAATATTATTGGGATTTCGGCGACGGCAACAGCGGAACCGGTTCTAAATTATTCCATAAATATTTAACTCCCGGGAACTACAAGGCGGTTCTTACGGTGAAGGATAATAGCGCGTCCGACTGCTCGGTAATTTCTAAAGATTTTTCTTTTGAAATAAAATCCAGGTAAGAAAAGGCTTAAAACTAAAAATGTTTTGTCAAGAAGAAATATTTATTCAAAATTCACAGCATAAATGAATTTACATTTTGATATAAAAATTGCGAATAGTTATAATAGTAAATCTCAAATAACCCGTGTTTTGACTGAGCATTGGGTTAAAACAAAAATATCCCAACAATAACTTTATTAAAGATAAAATAAGACAACAATTGCAAATTTTAAGAGATAAAGGAATTATTGATTTTTTGGGGAAAGGAAATTACAGAAAGGCAACTCTGTGAAATAATAAAAAATTCTAAACAGATGAACTTAATTCTAAACCGCCTATAAAAAAACCGGCGCCGAGCCGGTTTCTGAAAAATTTTATTCGCGAAGTTCACGTTACTT
Source organism: uncultured Melioribacteraceae bacterium (assembly GCA_964400095.1). GTDB lineage: Bacteria > Bacteroidota > Ignavibacteria > Ignavibacteriales > Melioribacteraceae > CAYNUJ01. Next base: position 4,529 of record CAYNUJ010000048.1, on the reverse strand, counting down.
CTTTTTGCTAAATTCCCGCGGACTTAAAAATACTCTATTTCTAAGTTTTCCGTTGTTTCCGTCGAATAACGTTCCCGGATTTTGCGAGGATTCGATAGCAAAGATATTTCCTTTTTCGAATCCTTTGACCACAACCGTGTCTGTCTCGGTTTCCACCGTTAACTTATATTTCGGCGCGCCGAGTGTATCGACGGAAATATCGTCGAGGTATTTGCTGCCAGAAAGCGTTGTAAGTTTACGCAAAGATTGTATAGTTTTTGCGGAATCGGCTTTTACGCCTAGCGGCAGCCATCTATTTTTAACTTTATGAAATTCATACGATGAATCGCCGGGGAAATCGACAGATACAAGATTCCATTTTTCGAGATTTCCTTTCAGAATCGTGCCGTCGCGCCAGCTATCCGCGCCCTGATTGAAAGTCATGGAGAGAAATCCGTCAACAACGTAAACGTCCTTCTCGTCGGCTATCCGAACATAAGTATTCATCGTTCTCGGCTGCTGAAAGGAAACTTTCCCTACAATCAAATCGAGAGTTAAATCGCCGTCTTCGAAAACTTTAACCCGCGTAGCTTTGTCGTCAACTTCATATTGGCTCCATTTATCTTCAGACCTCGCCGCGACTCTTTTCGGTTTAATTTTCAATATCTGATTGAATAAGTTCTTTATTTTGCTCTTAGGCGCGTTATCGGTTTTACCGCTGTCGAATTCAACAAACCAGTTTGAATCCTCGCGATAAAGTTTAATCTGCTTTCCAGTTTGCGATTTAGGAAAGATTACAACCGAAGTAACTTCCGATGTGTCAACATCCACTATTACGGTTTTAAATGACTTATCGTTTTTACCCAAATCGGTTAAATAAATTACGCCCACTATAACCGCAAGCGCGATAAAAACATAAGTTAAAAGATTAGAATTCGATTTTTTAGACATAATCTACCGCTTGAATTTGTTTACGAATTTTTCTCTTTTTCTGGAATCTTATAATTCCGTATAAAACAATCAATAAAATCGGAAGAAGGAAATTCACATATTTAATTATAGTTTTCGTCCCGTCTTCCAAATTGGCGTCCAGCGGACGCGAGGAAACGCCTTTGGTTCTCAAAGCAATTAATCCGGTATCGTCGCTGAGCCAATCGATTGAATTGACCATCAGACTCACATTATCCGCCTGCAACTGCTGGGAGTTATTTCCTTCGCCGTTAGTGGCAAAATCTCCGTCGCCGAAGACAACCATTTTGCTTTCGGTATTTCCCGCCAATTTGCCTTCGAGGGCAACGGCAACTGTAATTGAAGGACTAAGAAAATCGCTTTTCCGCCATTGATGCATAACGTCGAAATATAAAGGCGGAGTTTTAACGCCGGATTTATCCGATGTTTTCGCCAAAGTGAAAACTTTTACCGTAGTGTCTTTCGGTTCGGCTTTAACCGGACTCACGAAAGGCATCATCACCGCTTCGAGCCCTTCTGTAATAGGACTTTTACCGAAACGGGAAATAACCGGAATATAAGGAAAACTAACCGGCGTGTTCATAACGAACATTCCCTGCTGCTGGCGCACCATCACGTTGCTGCATTTAGCGTCAACCACAAAATTCTTTTCAACCGTTACGCCGTATTTTTTCAGCCAGTCGAAGAAATTAGTTTTTACTTCGGAACCCTGAGAGGTTTGGAAATTACCGTCCACGCGGTTTACGGCAGTCATTATTTTTCCGCCTTTGGAGAGAAAAGCGTCGAGATAATTCAAATCCCTGCCGCTCATCGAATCTTTCGGCGCAATAATCATCAGCGAGGAAATATCCGACGGCACGCCGGATGTATCGCTGAAATTCACTTCCCGAACGTCGTACATTACATTCAATAGCTGATGCACTTGATTCAAAGAAGCGAGTTTTGTTTCGCCGTGCCCTTGAAGCAATCCGACTTTTGGTTTGTTAACAATAGTTAATTTTTTAATCGCCGAAGAAAGAGCGTATTCCATTGCCGCGCCGGGTTGAATAAACGGAATCGGTTCTTTCTTGTCTCCGTATTTAAGAACCGCTCCGAGATAAGCCTTTTGCTGCTTCATCTGGTCTTTTTCCCGAACGTTAATCATTATCGGTCTTACGCCGCCCTGCTGCGCCTCCATTTCAACTTTTTGATCTTCATTCGGATTAATGAACTCATAAACAATTTGCCCCGAAGAATAGTTAGAGTATTCCACAAGCAAATCTTTAAAATCTCTTCGAACTTTTTCGATATTCGGCGGAAGGTCTTCGGAAAAATAAGCCGATACCGTAATAGGTTCGTCCAAATCGGAAATGATATTTTTTGTGGCGTCGCTTAAACTGTAACGCTGATCTTCGGTAAAATCCAACCGGAGAAATATTCTATCCGAAATTAGGTTCGCCAAAAGAATAATTCCCAGCGTTAATAAAACTGTCGTCTGTATTTTCTTTCTAGTTAACATGGCTAATCTTTACTCTACTATATTTCTTTTTGAAAGTGAAATTTGAGCTAACATTAAACTTAAAAACGTAATGGAAAAGAAATAAATCAAATCCTTAGAATCCACCACACCGCGCGAAACGGATTCGTAATGTGTGGAGATACTCAAAAAGCTGAACAATTCGCCGATAGTTCCGGTAAAGTTCCCCGCAAGGACATCGAATATTATAAGAAAAAACAATCCGATGAATAACGACACAAGGAAGGAAACAATCTGATTATTTGTAATGGAACTGGCGAAGAGTCCGATGCCTATATAAGCGACGCTTATGAGTATTGTGCCGAAATATCCGCTCCAAACCGCGCCGTGGTCAACGGGTCCTAAAGCCCATACCGTAATATAGTAGGGCAGGGTGAGAGCAAGCGCAATCAAAATTAAAAACAGCGCGGCGAGGAATTTACCCATAACCACCTGCCAATCCGAAATGGATTTGGTTAAAAGCAGTTCTATTGTTCCGCTTCTCTTTTCTTCGGCAATCATTTTCATTGTAACAGCGGGAATGAAAAAGAATAGCGTCCAATAAGCGATTGAGAAAAATGGCTGTAAAGTCGCTTGACCTATGAAGAAAATATCGGAACCGAAGAGCCAGGTGAAAAATCCGCTCAGCCCTAAAAATACCGCAAGCAGAATGTATGCGGCGAGGGAATCGAAAAAGGTATTCAATTCTTTTTTTGCAATAACTAATACTGGTTTCATCGCTCAACTAATTTGTTGTTAATTCTCTGAATATGTCTTCTAATTTTGTTTCAATCGGGGTCAATTCGCTCAACACCCAATTATTGTTAACGCAAAGCTGAAAAATATCTTTGCGGGAAGATAAATCGTCTTTGGAATTGATCATGAATTTATATTCTTCACCGTCCAAAGGATCGACCATCGCCACGGAATTTAATTCGCCTAACGCCGTGATAACCTTATCTTTATCATCGGCTTCTTCAATTTGAATTTTAAGCGTTTCGCTTCCGTGAGCCTGCTTGCGCAGCATCTCCGAAGTGCCGTCGGCGACAATCTGACCCTTATTGATAATCAATATTCTGTCGCATGTGGCTTCCACTTCGGGAAGAATGTGAGTGCTCAAAACAACTGTTTTCTCTCTACCGAGTTCTCTTATAAGCTTACGTATTTCCACAATTTGATTCGGGTCTAATCCCGTAGTGGGTTCGTCGAGAATCAGAATTTCCGGGTCGTGAATCATCGCCTGAGCCAAACCGACTCGCTGCCTGTATCCTTTTGAAAGCTCCCCGATTATCTTATGCTTTTCGTCGTTTAATCCGCACACTTTAACCATTTCAACAATGCGTTTCTGGATTTTCTCTTCGGGAACTCCCTGTAAACGCGCTACAAAATCGAGATAATCCAGCACATACATATCGCTGTAAAGCGGATTGCTTTCGGGCAGATATCCGATTTTCTTTTTGACCGTTTCGGGGTCTTCAAGAACGGAAACGCCGTTAACTTTCACATCCCCGTCGGATGGAGCCATAAAGCAGGTGATGATTTTCATTGTGGTTGTTTTTCCGGCGCCGTTGGGTCCTAAGAACCCGAGAATTTCGCCGGTGGTTACTTCGAAAGAGATATTATCTACAGCCCTTTGAGCGCCGTATTTTTTTGTGATGTTTTCTACAACTATGCTCATATCTACATAATCCGTTTTTTGAACTGGGCAAAAATATTAATCTGAATTTCTATTGTCAATCAATAATAAAATTCACAAGGGGGTTTTACAACTCATAATTTTTAAAGGTTCCAAAATTATGACCTTTTATTTTCAACTATGCCTTCCTTTGCCGCAGTGATTACCGAATCGGCTAAATTTATGAATAAACCGTGCTCTACAATTCCCGCCCTAAACTCAAGTTTTTCGGCTAATTCCGCGGGATTTTCAATCACTCCCAAATTAACGTCCAATATAAAATTTTTCTCATCCGTTACAAACGGTTCGTTATTTTCATTTTTTCTAAAAACCGGAACTCCGCCAATGGATTCAAGGTAACGTTTTTCGGTTTCTAACGCAAAAGGGATAACTTCAATTGGAACGCCCCAT
>CAYNUJ010000047.1:16542-18317 GCA_964400095.1 uncultured Melioribacteraceae bacterium | reverse complement strand
TTTCGCAAAATTTAAAATATCCTGAGAGAGCTAGAAAGCAAGGCAAAACCGGAAGGGTTTTTGTGTCATTTGTTGTTAGAAAAGACGGAAGTATTAGTAACGCAAAAATTTTAAAGGGTGTATCTTCAGACATAGATGCAGCAGCAATAGAGCTTATAAACCACATGCCAAAATGGCAACCGGGTTCCCAGCGAGAGAAGGCTATTAATATTAGAATTACATTACCCATTAATTTTCTATTGCGTTAAAGTGAACATTAGAAAACAATAACATAAAAATAAAATCAAAACATTATTAACAGATGGAGAATGAAGATGAAACAAAATAAATCCACATTATTATTTTTCTTAATTTTAACCGCTTTAACCTTGATTTCTTGTACTAAACAAGGAAGTGTAGTAGATCCAACTGATACACCAGGGACAACTGAAACACAGCAAATAACTTTTTCCGTTGACCAGTACAACAAAACTGTTGATTGCAGTCAACTGAAAGCAAATGCATTGAAATCAGGGAAATATACAGCTGCAGCCTTTTTAAGTTTATCTACAAAAATGGAATTCCTAATATATTTTCCGTCCGATAGTTCAACTATGGCAAGTATGGTTCAAAATGAAAAATATTTTGCGATTGCCAAAGGATTTTACAGTCTCGTAACAAATGAACAGGACTATGCATTTGCAATGGGATTCAAAGTTCCTGTTTCTAACAGTGCAACAGTATTTGCTTACTCCCAGGAATTTTTGGATATTAGCAAAAATTATAATCAAATAGAACAAATCCAGTATCTTTCATCAAACAATGATTATGCTTTGTTTTCGGTTAAAGGCTCATATAAATATCAATCACTTAATTCGGATAGCTCAGCTTCAAAAGAGGTTTCCGGTTTTTATCTTTTTCACTTATATACAAATAGAAAATAGAGATTTTAATCTCTAAGTATTAGCTGCCTTCGGGTGGTTTTTGTTTATTATCTGAGCCATTTATTTAAGTATTAACTATACGTTTGTATAATGAGACATTATATGTTATTATTGTAACTACTACCTTTGAGATCACCTAATGTAGTTTATTGAACAAGGATAAAATTACTATTTGCTGTTGTAGTAAACAGATAACCATACTTTAATTATAAGAGAAGAAAGAATGAAAAAACTAATATTACTAACTTTAATCGTTGCGACATCAATTTTACTTAATGCACAAGTGAAAAAAGAGTATTACAAAAGCGGAAAATTAAAGGAAGTAGGAAATTATAAAAATGGGAAAAAGGATGGGCAATGGAAATCCTATCATGAAAACGGTCAACTTGGGCAAACTGGGAACTATATAAATGGTGAAATGATTGGCAAGGTGAAGACTTACTATGAGAACGGACAATTAGAAGGTATTGTTAATCTGGTTGCCCCGCAATCCGGAACTTTTAAAGAATATTACCGGAACGGCAAATTAAAATCCGAAGGGGAATATCTAAATGGAGAACTTACTGGATTTTATAAAAGAAATAATAAAGATGGAAATTTACTGGAATCAGGGATTTATAAAGCTGATAAAAAAATTGGAAACTGGAAAATTAATAAATATTATAAAAATGGGAAGTTGGAAGAAGAATCAATACTATTAGGTAAAAAGAAAAATGGGGATTTCAAATCCTATTACGAAAACGGGCAATTAAAGCTTACTGCAATATTTAAAAATGGCAAGGGAAATGGAGAGTTCAAATTTTATTTTAAGGATGGAACATTAAGGAAAGTTGGCACTTCTAAAAATGGTAA
>CAYNUJ010000047.1:7530-16442 GCA_964400095.1 uncultured Melioribacteraceae bacterium | reverse complement strand
TAAAAATGGTAATGTGGAAAGAAAAGGAAATTACACTTTAGGGAAAAGAAGCGGTGAATGGAGTGAATATTATGATAATGGTAAAATTGAAAAAGTAGGCTCATACAAAGTGGTAAGAAAAGGTTCCTATTCAACTTCTGAAAAAGACGGTTATTGGAAAGAATACGGGGAAAATGGTAAACTTAATGAAAAAGGTCGCTATTCTATTGGAAAGAAAGAGGGGCCTTGGGAATATTTTTACAATAAATATGATCGTTACTTTTTGTCTTCAAAGGGAAGCTATGCAAATGGAGAAAAGGAAGGTGAATGGTATTCTTACAATCGGGATAATACTCAACGCAAAATATATATTTACCAAAACGGGAATTTAATTGAAATAATAAAGGACGGTAAAGAAAATATTGTTGAAAACGGATATAGAGTTGGTGAAAAGTACTATAAGAATAATCGGCTTATTAAGACTATTAAATTTATTATAGAAAATAATAAGAAAGTTGGGGAAGAAACTTGGGTAGATGGAGTCTTAACTAAAACTAACAGATACAATAACAATCCAACGGAAAAAGATAATAAAATTTATAATATTTATTTTAAAAACAAAAATAACATTACCATAAGTCTGCTTGTTCGATTATTAAATTCCAAGAATAAATGGCAAACAATGGGCTGGTATAATATAAAGCCTGGAAAGGATGCATATATTGGAGATACGGAAAACAGTATTGTTTATTATTATGCCGAAGGGGGAAATGGAAAATGGAGCGGAAGTAATTATAGAAATTTTAAGGGAAAGCGATATGGCTTTGCAAAATGGGTAATTAAAAAGAAAGGCGGCGGAAAACGAAGATTGTGGTTTGGAAATAACTAATGTTGTTAAAAAAATAGGGAATATAAAATATGAGAAAAAAATATCTACATAAAACCGTACTATTTATTTTAGGCTTTGCTTTACTTTTAGGAAGCACAATTACAAAAGCAAATTCAATTAATTCATTAATTATTGAAAAAATAAATACTGATTATAGTATCCTTTATGAAAGTTCAAAAAGAATTGTTGGACTGATAAATGAATTTGGAAAAACTTTCACCAAAGGTACACGCAAAGCAAAATATGCTAAAAGCAATTATGCAATCTCACAGATACTTTCAATGTATCTTGGAATACTCATAGAAAAAATAAATTCCATTAAAGTACATATACGGAGGTTAAAAAGAGGAGACAAACACGCCAGTGGACTCAAATATGTAAGCTCCAAAATATCTAAAGTTTACAGCAAATTAAAAAAGGCTAAGAAATACTCTGACAAAGCTCGGTTTACAAAGAATAGTAGAAAAGAACGCAAGTATGTACTAAGAGCTATCGACTATTATAATAGTGCACATGATATGCTTTACAGCAGATATTTAATTGATAAAATTGAAGATATGCAAAAACATTATAAGTCATTAGCGAATAATAATAGATTCAAGTAATAACCGTAAAAGGAAATAATAGATGAAATCGATCATAATTTTATCTGCTTTAATATTGCTTTTTTCAGCTTGTGGGGAAAATACAAAAAATGAAATTAAAACAAGTAAAGAAGTTCAAAGTAAGCATAGGGAATGGAAACTCTATTATAAAAATGGACAGTTAAAAGAAAGCGGTAATTTGGTGAATGAGAAAAAGACCGGAGAATGGAAATACTTTTTTGAAAACGGTCAACTAAATGTTGTAACACACTATAACAAAAACGGATACCCTGACGGTGAAAGAAAAGCATATTTTGAAAATGGAAATTTGAGAGAAATTGGCAATTATTTAAATGGAAAGATAGACGGAGAAATGAGATTTTACCACAGAAACGGAAAGTTGAAAGAAATCGGGCATTTTACAGCCGGAGAAGTTTCGGGCAAATGGACAGAGTATGATAAAAACGGTAGCATTATTAATGCCAAATAACTAAAAAAAAGGGCAATGAGTCCCGTTAGTTTTACTTATTGATTGGTTCAATGTTTAAAGTCTTTTAGGAAAACAGTTCTTTACTTAATTGAAAAGTCCCTAGTAAAGTACCTAGTAAAATAGGCATTTTACCTAGTTAATGAATAGGTTATGCAACTTTTATAATTTCTTGGATATTGGCGTAACTTATTATTTTTATTAGGCTTACAAAGAGCCGACTGGCGGACTCGAACCGCCGACCTATTCATTACGAGTGAATTGCTCTACCAACTGAGCTAAGCCGGCTTATTAAGAAATTATTTCAATTTCTTTTTATGTCTGTTTTTACGCAGTCTTTTTTTCCTTTTGTGCGTTGACATTTTATGACGTTTTCTTTTTTTACCGCTTGGCATGATATTCAAGCCTCCAATTAGTTTTGATTAATCAATTCTTTAGCTTTTTTAGCAATATTGGCGTTTGGATTAATTTCAACGGATTTGCCCCACCATATTTTTGCTTCGTTCGTATTCCCCATAGCCGAGTTCACAATTCCGATGTTAAATAAGCCTATTTGATGACGCGGGTTCATCGAAATTCCCTTTTTCATATATTTGAGAGCCTCATCGTATTGTTTAAGCTCAAAATAACAAACGCCCATATCAATTAAAACATCAGGCTTATTAGGGAATTTCTCCAAATACTGCTCGTAGCGATTAATTGCTTTTTCAAAGAACCCGGAATCGTTCAGCAGATGACCTAAATTTAAGAGAGACGCATAATCGTTAGGATTATTATTAACGCGGGTTTCAATATCCCTGATTTTCTGTAGATCATTCAGACTAACGCCCGAATGAGGATTATTCTGTCCCGTGAATTGCTGCGCGTTATTCTGACCCGGAATTGACGATACAACAGGCGAATCGAAAATTCCCGCTGCGTAAAGCAGTATAAATCCCACCGCAATTAATATTATCGCCGAATAAATAATAGCAGTCGGATTAATTTGTTTTACGTTTTTATTTTCATCATTCGATTTAAGATTGGAACCGCTATTTTTTGCTTTTTTCAATTTAGCGCCGCAGGAAGAACAAAACTTTGCTACACTGCTATTTTCCTCGCCGCATACATTGCAAATAATTAAACTCTTAGACATCTAACTATAATTTCCCTTCAGTTTTTTCTAAATCTTTCATCCCTTTATCGACCGCGTTTTTAAAATCCTTCGAGAATTTAAAAACCGGGACATAATGTTCTTTAACAAATACTTTCTCGCCGGTTCTGGGGTTTCTGGCAAACCGCGCGTTTTTCTTCTTTACTCTATAACTTCCGAAACCGCGGATCTCTATTCCATTTCCGTCGCGTAAAGCTTGGATTACAGTATTAAGAAAGCCTTCGATTATGGCTTCAGTTTCTAATTTCGTCAAACCGGTTCCGTCGGCTACTCTTTCAACAATATCTGCTTTCGTCATTTGTACCCCATTGTTAAAATTAAAAAAGTAAAGCCTCGAAATATATCAATTTGGCAACTAAAATCAAAGACTGATTTATTCTATATTATTGTAATTAAATAAGTTAGCAAAAACTTTCGCGAGTCTCATTATGATACAATGCTCTAATTACGAACATTCCCGCTGCTCGTATCCTTTGATTTCGCTCTAAAAACGAATTTGGCATATCTTTTGTACAACCTAACCGATCATTTATCCATGGGGAGGAATAAAAAATGACACTTATTGACGTAGTTTATCAAAGCCTAATCTGGTTTACTTCAATTTTCACCGGGGTATTGCTATTTTCTTACGCGGCTTTTAAATTGAAAAATCGCGGAAGGGTTTTAGTCCCTTATCTTGGGGAAACTCAAAACAACCGGAAGAAAAAAACAATTTTTCAAGCCGACAGACAATTTATGAACACAAGCGTCTATTCACAGAGTGGAATAGCTCCTAAAGGGGCTTATAATCCGCCGAAAAGTAAAAACAGCGCTCTGCGAACTCAGAACAAAGACAATGTAAATCGTGAACCAAATCGATTTACAAGAGTTGAAACGCTGGCTCAAACCAATTTGTCCTCGAATAAATCTCATAATCGAGGCGGAGATAAAGATTATTCATCAAGAAAAATTTCCAATTTTTATAACGACCATGCTCATAAGGGAAATTTTTCTCTCGCTTCGGCAAATGTATTAAATTATTACGACGATAAATCCGAGAATGAATTCTATTTATTTAAAACTAAGTTTTGATAGGTTTGCAATAAAATTATTAATTTTCTTACGGAATAATTGTTAATTCTTCTTATTAATGTTATTTTAGTAGGAATTAAAGGAGTTCTATTCATTGGATTTAATTGATATAGTATTTAAGAGTTTAACTTATTTCGGTATTCTCGCGGTAATAGTTATCATAGGATCGTATGTTTCCTATCGAGTGAGGAAAAGACTGTCCGGCGAGAGACTTCCTTACGAGGACGAATTAGAGAAAGTAAAAGAAGCCGAAAAAGCGCAGAAAGCGGCGGCTAAAAATAAGAAAAAGGGTAAAGTTGAGGAGAAAGAAGAAGATAGAGACCTTAAAAAACCTGTAATACTTCACAAAGAAGCTAAGAAACATGTTCATGTAAAAAAGAGTATCAAAGACAACGAAGAAAACGAGAGGAAAAAACTTAAAGAAGAGGCTATTCGCAAGCAAAAATCGATGCGTCACAGAAAAAGGAAACCTACTCAGATATTTTCCCGCAAACACCGGATAGAAATATTGAATAAAAATTATTCGCCTTCGAGCCAAACGGATACTAACGAATCCAAAACTCCCGCGAATGATCATATTCATGCCCGCCGCACCGAAGAAGTTTTGAATCCTAAAAAGAAAAAGAAATTACAATCTCTCGACGATAACGTGCTTGATAAATACGCGGCCGACGGCGACGATGAATTCTACACAATCAAACCGGGCAACAAAAACAAATAATTTCCCCGCAAATTCATTCTTTTAGAAAACCGGCGGTAAATCCGAAATCTATTTCTTCGGAAGCCTTTCAATATACGAACTATTGCTTAAGACGGCGAAAGATTCTGCGGCTCTGAGTTCCTCGATAGTAAAACAGTTCATATAACTCATTGCCGAACGAAGACCGTCCGATATGGAGTCAATCACGTTTTTAACCTGACCTTTGTACGGAATCATAGTTTCCTCGCCTTCAATGAATTCGTTTTTCATCTTAACGCCGAAAGACGCCGACCCGCGATATTTCTTCCATAATTGGTCGTTATATTTAATTACTTCGCCAGGAGCTTCTTTTGTACCAGCCAGCATTCTGCCCAACATCACAACGTCCGCGCCGAGAGCGATTGCTTTGGCTACATCGCTGGGAGATTTTATTCCTCCGTCTGCTATCAGCGCTATTTTGAGATTATCCTTCTCCCTTGCGAAATAAACGTCCAGCAAAGAAGATACCTGCCCTATTCCAATTCCGGTTTGAATTGAGGTGGTGCAAACGCTCCCGCCTCCTATTCCAATCCTAAGCGCGTCCGCGCCGGCGTTTACCAAATCTTTTAATGTGTATCCGCAGGCTACATTTCCAAGCATTACGTCAACGTCAAATTTTTTCTTAATTTCCTCGCACTTATTCAGAACGGTTTTATTATTCGCGTTGGCGGTATCGATGCAAATCATCATTCCTTTTGAGGCGAGATTTTCAACTGTTTTCTCGTCTGTAGTCAATCCTATTGAAACGGCTTTTATCGAATCGGATTTCGATTCGTCATTGAGTAATTCGGTTAATGAGGAATCGAACCTGTTGAGCACTCCCAAACAGCCCATACTGGCGAGGGCTTTTGCCATATTAACGCCTGTAACGGTGTCCATCGGGCTGGAAAGAACCGGCAGCGCCAAATTGAAATTAACAAATTTTGATTTTGTTCCCGCTTCAACTCTGCTTTTGATGCGCGAGATTTCTCTCGGTACGAGACTTATATCGTCGTAAGTAAGAGACAGGGAATAATTATTAAGTTCTTCTTTTGAATAAATTTTCATTTTGATAACCCCAAAATTATTGCAATAGATTTTCCAATTGATCCAGAAGCGAATTAAATTTATTTACAACAGCCAATACGGGCTCGTTACTTGTCATGTCCACTCCCGCGTCGCGTAAAATATCAATTGAATATTTAGAACTTCCGCTTTTAAGGAAATTCAAATATCTTTCCACGGCGGGAGTTCCTTCGTTTAAAATATTCGAAGCCAAAGTTTCGGACGCGGCAAATCCGGTGGCATATTGATATACATAAAAATTATAATAAAAATGAGGCACACGCGACCATGTGAATTTCTCTTCCTCGTCCACAGTCATTTCGCTTCCCCAGTATTCGGAATAAAGGTCGCCGTAAAGTTCGCACAACGAATCCGGCGTGTGCGCCTCGCCTTGTTCGCTTTTAGCGTGAGTAATCATTTCGAATTCCGCAAAGCGCGTTTGCCGGTAAAATGTTGTGACGGCATTCAAAAGGAATTTTTCTATTAAATATTTTTTCTCTTCGGCGCTATCGGAATTTTCAATTAAATAATTAAGCAAGAGCGCTTCGTTTGTGGTAGAAGCCACTTCGGCAAGAAAGATTGTATAATCGGCATACGGATACGGCTGATTTTCAATTGTAAGATGGCTGTGCATACAGTGCCCCATTTCGTGGGCTAATGTAAAGACGTCGTTCAGATTATTGTTCCAATTAAGCAAAACAAACGGATGAACTCCGTATGTTGTGCCGGACGAATACGCGCCGGATCTTTTGAATTTCGTTTCAAATACATCCAGCCAGCGATTATCGAAAGAATGAATCAGTTGATCGATATATTTCCCGCCCATCGGTTCTAACGCCTTAAGAACAATGCTTTTTGCATCTTCGAAATCATATTTTTTTTGAACCGAAGGGAACAAAGTAACATAAGCGTCATAAGGATGAAATTCATCTAAATTCAAAATTCTTTTTTTCAGCCCCGCCCATCTCTGAAGCGGTTCAAGATTTGATTTCACCGAATCAACTAAATTAGTATAAACTTTTTCCGGAATATTATTCGGTTTAAGCGCCGCCTGAAGAGCGCTGTCGTAGTTTCTGGCTTTCGCGTTGAATATACGGGCTTTAATGCCGCCGTTGAACAGAGAGCAGAAAGTGTTTTTGTGCTCAATAATCGGCTGATAAAAACCTTTATAAACCCTCTTTCTGTAATCTCTATCGCCGGAAAAGAGAGCCGCGGAATATCTTCCGTGAGAAATTTCAATCTCTTTTCCGTTTTCGTCTTTAACTTTTGGAAATTTAATATCGGCGTTCTCAAGCAAACTGAAAGTATTGTACGGAACTTCCGAAACCGGAGAAGCAAGCGCCATTAATCTTTCCTGTTCCTTTGGCAGAGTATGCTTTTTTGTACGGAACATATTCTCCAGTTCGTGTTCGTAAATTTTAAGTTCCGGTTTATCATCCAAAAAGGAAAAAATGCGTTCTTTTTTCTCGGAAAGAATTTCGGGTCTAATAAACGACGCGTCTTCGGAAATTTGCGCGTGCAGCATTAATACTTTATCGTAACGCGCTTGGGAATCGGTATCATTCATATCGAGATCTTTGGAAAGCATGGAATACAAATAAACCTTTCCGAGTTTAATTCCTATTTCCTCTTCAAGTTTAAAACAATTGAGGAGATTATCCGCGCCGGAAGTTACGTTGCCTTCAAAATTTTTTATCTTCTTCGAATTTTCCGCCAGCCAATCGAAATCATTCCGCCATTCGGATTCCGTCTCGTAAATATCTTCCAACTTCCATTTATATTGAATTTCAATCTCGTCCCGTAAAGGCAGATCGCCTCCCGGCGTTAATTCCGTATTGTAATTAATATTAAAACATGCCGCTCTAATTTTTTTCATCGAATCTTCTAACTCCCGTTTAATTTATTCAATATATCTAAGCCAACAAAAATATCTCTTTGCGATAACCGGACAAAATTTATTGAGTAATAATTTTTGATAAATAAGGTTCCGAGTGCTTACCTTTTTTGTTCTCGCAAATAACTCTTAATTCGTGTTCTCCGCTCTGAACGGAAGATAAATCCAAAGTCAAAATATTATCTGACGAATTAAACTTATGCTCAACTTTTACCGAATCGAAATACGTTTCGATAGTTGACGCTACAATTCCCGACGAGTCTTCAAGCGAAAGTTCAAGATGCATCGAGTCTCCGTTGAGCATACATTTTTCTTTCAATAACTTAATTTGAGGGAAGCCGGACATGAAAAATTTCCCCAAACCTCTGAATATTCCCCACGCTTGAATTTTGTTGAATTTTCTGTCTGTTAATCTGTATTTTTCGAAACGGTTGGTGAAAAAAGCGCACTCAATTAAAATAGCCGGAATTTGCGTTTCGCGCAAAACGCTGAAACCGTCGCCCGGATAAATTCGAAAATCGGAATACGTGCCGTCGAAGCTGCCCAATCCGCCGGAATTACGCATCACATACGCCAAATCCCTCTGCACATATCTCGCCATATCATGATCGAACGATTCATAGTCGTAATTGCCGGGTAAAGAATGATAATAAGTGGAAGTATAATCCGTCCAATAATTTTCATTACTTCCCGGAGCGTTATGATGAATACTGATGAAATACTCCGCTCCGCTTTCTTCAGCCATTATAGAACGGTATTTCAAATCGACTGTTTCATCAGCCGAACGGGACATAAAAACTTCCGCTCCGGCGGATTCCAAATAATCTCTCAACGCGAGTCCGACATTCAAATTCAAATCCGCTTCCACCAATGAATCGAAACCGCTGTTTTTTCTATCCCCTCCCCCATGACCGGGATCGATAAAAAATTTTCTGCCGGATAAATATTTGCCGAATTTCTCAATCACATCCGCGCGCGACGAAGCGTCCGCAAAATCCGCAGGCGTTTCGTACAAAATGCCGGGTTCAAATTCCGATCTGGTAACTTCGCTTCCTCCGCTGCAAGACGACAA
>CAYNUJ010000047.1:0-7430 GCA_964400095.1 uncultured Melioribacteraceae bacterium | reverse complement strand
TCTAAACAATTGAGATTAATCATTGATAATACACTTCCCGTTATTAGTTGAAAATTGACACGATACGCAATGGTTCAAATTCTTGCGGAAATTATTCCCTGAGATATTGCTTATTATCGCTTCTATTTTAAATTCAAAATTTTTCAATTCCTCCGGTAAACATTTTCTCGATATTGATTTTTCCGGTTCCCTTACGAAGACCAGCGCTAATTCAATTTCTTTGAGCGAGTCGAAATGCCGGCTTATCAGAAAAGCGTAAAATAATAACTGCAATTCATAATGAACCAATTTTTCGGCGGGAGTAAGCGCGCCGAGTTTATCCGTTTTATAATCGACTATTATAGCTTTATTATTTTCAATTATCAGTTTGTCAATTATGCCGTATAAGAAAAAATCTTTCCGCCTCGAATAGATTTCAAATTCATTTTTATATTTTACGCGCTTTTTTAATTCCGCATATTTATCCGACGAGTAAAATTTTCCGACAACGCTTTTCACTTCCTTTTTGAAATCAATCAATTTATTCTCATCGTATAACGCTTCAACAATAAATTTCGAAATTGTTTCATCAATGCTTTCTTCCGGAATTTCCTCTTCCAATATTTTATGAACCAAAGAACCGAAAACATTAGCTGGAATGTTCTCCTCAATTGCGTCCTCGCTGGGATTAAATTCGAAAGTCCGCTCTATTTTAAGGCGCGTTTGTAATTTTGATAGACCTTTATTGTAAATCAAATCATATTTTAACGGGCACTGATTGAACACGGCAATTTTGGTTGCGGAATAAATTTCATTCTTCGCTTTGTCTTCTATTATATCAAGCAAATATCGTCCGGTTATTTCTTTTTCCTTTTGTTCGTCTTCTTCTTTAATTTCATAAGGGATTTCAGTTTCCACGGTAATTTCAAATGAAAGTTCTCTTTCGGATAACTCGAAATTCTTTTTGCTATCCATAAAGGTGAGATTACCAACTAACTTTATAGACGTATATTCCGGCTTATAGCCAATAGCGCCGGATATTTCGCTCCAAAAAGAATCGCTCTTTTTCCTGCGTGTATCCGCGCTGATATAAATTTCTTCTTCGGCGCGGGTTAGCGCAACATATAACAGCCGTTTTTCTTCGGCAACCTGCTTTTGACGATAATAATAATTAAATAACGCCGTGTGCGGCGCGCTTTCCATCTCCGCGAAATGATTTTCTATACGCGGGGCTTTAGTAATTATTCCATATTCCCTATCAACCAATAATTCTTTCGATTTATTAATATCAATTTTATATTTTTCATTTGTACGGAATAAAAATACAACCGGAAATTCCAGCCCTTTGCTTTGATGAATGGTCATTATTTTTACTTTATCGTTTCCGGCAAATAATTCCGCCTGACTTTCATCCGTGTCCTTTTCCACAGCGGCTTTAACGGATTCAACAAAGTCGAATAGTGTGTTAAAGGGTTCGGATTGATACTTAACCGCGAGGTCGAGGAATTTATCTATCGTCGCGAAATCTCTATCCGCTGTTTTTCTCTTTTTTATCACCGATAAAATCGAGGTCCTCTCGATAATATCGTTTAGTAAATCCGGTATCGAAATTCCTCCGGCAAGTTTAATGTGTCTTTGCAGTAATTTCACAACCGAATTAAATTTACCCGTGGCGCCGGAATAATTTTTCAGCTTTTCGAAAAAATTGTTTCCGGCGGTTAATTTTATTTCAAATATTTTTGTATCGGGCAGATAAAAAAACGGGGACCTTAGCAAGCTAAGCAGCGCCGCGTCGTAGTTTTGATTAATCACAAACGAAAGATAATTCTGAAAGTCGATAATAATTTGATTTTGATAGAATCCCTTGCTTCCGATTATTGAATAAGGAATAGAATGATTTTCCAGACACTGCGAAAGTTCCTCGAAGTATGTCCGCTTACGGCAGAGAATTGCAATATCGCAAAAATTCCTGCCATTTTTATTGAGAGCTGATATTTTTCGGGCAACCAGATCAGCCTCGGCGCTATTCTCCGAATTGTTTATCAGCAGACCGATTCTACCTTCGGAAGTAAAATCTTTAGCGCAAATCAAATCGTTTGCCTTCGTCTCGCTAAATTCTTCGCGGGCGTTGGCAAAAAGTCTGCGAAACAGATAATTAATAAACAGCGCTAAATTGGGATCGAGTCTAAAACTATGCGGCAGATTCATTTCCCCCTTCGACTCGGTTTCTTCGGCTATCTGTTTTTTTGTTTTGCCGAATATCTGTAGATCCGCTTCCCGGAACATATAGATGCTTTGTTTCTCGTCGCCGACAATAAATAAATTTCCTCTGCGGAATTCCTGAATAAGAGGAAGGATAATTTCATACTGAATTTCATTTGTATCCTGATATTCGTCAACCATTATAAAATCGTATTTGCCCGCTAACTGATCTATCACTTCGGATTTGGAAAGAGCCGTGCGGGCAAGCAGAAGCAAGTCCTCAAAATCGAGATAGCTGTTCCTCTTTTTCTTTTTAGCGTATTCGCCGTTTACTTCATTGAAAACATAAACTATTTCTTTCACTTTCTTCGCAAGGTTTATTTCCACTTCCCTAAAATCATCCAGCGAATTAAGAAATAATATTTTGCCGAAAGCTTCATTCAGCAGAGCTGTTTCCTCGCTTAGGAAAGACTGCAGTTTTTTGCTCAAGTATCCTTGTTTTTTTACGGTACCGCTTTTTATCGCTATTTGCTCTTTAAGTTGTAAAACAAAACTCAAATAATTAAATAAGTTCTTCTTCACATTCTCGTCGAATTTATTGAGAATATCTTGAATATTTTCCGCGGTTTTATTCTCCGGGTTTTCCGCGATTACCGCTTCATTTATTTTTTCAGCCAAAACAATTATATCGTCTAAAATACCGGGGAAATATTGCTTAAACTTATTTTCGAAAAGGCGTTCCCAATCAGCCGCAATATCCGGAACGTCATTGGTCAAGTAATAAGCGGATAATTTACTCATTGTCTTCCGCTTAAAAAACAGCTTCATAATTTCAGCGGACAATTTATTTTTCGAACCGAAGAACCGGATTAAATTTTTGAACGAACCGTCGTTTTCTTCAAACATCCGCGAGGAAACTTCCTCAAAACTTAGCTGCAATAAATCGCCCGAAATTTTTGCGTTGATAGGCGCGAAATTGATATCCAGATCCGCATAAGGCGCAAATTCCTTCAATAAGCTAATGCAAAAAGCATGAATTGTCGAGATATTTGCCGATACAATCTGACGCCTCAATCGTTTAAGCCGGCTAAGTTCGGAATCGGAATTACCAAGCGCAATCCGCCGCTCAATTTCGTTTGTTATTTTTTTGTATAATTCACCCGCGGCTTTATCCGTAAATGTTATAGCCGCAATTTTTGATAATGGAATATCATTTCTAAGCGCCGTTTCAACATATCTTTTTGCCAGCACGAAAGTTTTTCCCGAACCGGCGTTTGCCGTTAAAGCGGTATGCTTGTCAAAATCTACCGCAGATTTTTGGAACGGAGATAAAGTCTTCATGCGGATTTAGCCCGATTGAAAGTAATTATAAACGAGGCGCCTTTGCCGGTTGAATCGGCAAGTTCGATGTCCGCGCCGGTATTTTCTAAGAATCTCTTCGCCAATGTTAATCCAAGCCCCATTCCTTCTTTTTTAGTTGAAAAATTAATATCGAAAATTTTATTCTTTATTTCTTCAGGCACACCCAAACCATTGTCCGTTAATATTAGCTGTACAACATCCCGAGAATTATTTACTTCAATTTCAATTTTACCCGCTTCCGCTTGAATAGAATTTCTGATTAAATTAATCAGAGTTCTTTTGAGATTGTCGGAGTCGGCTTCAATGAAAACCCCGCTCTCGGAAAACGATGTTATAAATTCCGTCTTTTCGTCGGCAAACAAATTTACCGCCTGCTCAATTATTTCAATTAAGTTTATTCTTTCAACATTAAGACGCGGCATTTTGGCAAGAGAACTGAATTCCGTCGAAATTTTCTTAAGCGTCTCCACCTGATTTATTAAAGTGTCCGTTACTTTCTTAAAAATCTCGTCGAACTTTTCGGATTTATCTTGATAAGCGGCTTTGAGATGCTGAACGGAAAGTTTCATCGGAGTAAGCGGATTTTTAATTTCGTGAGCAACCTGCTTTGCCATTTCTTTCCAAGCAATTTCCCGCTCGAGATTCGCAAGATCTTTTGTGCTCTTTTTTAATTGTTTTGTCATATAGTTGAACGCGCTAACCAACTGCGCCATTTCTCCCGAATACTCATTTTTCAAATTCAAATCGAAGTCTCCCTCCGAGATAGACTTTGTCGCTCTCGTTAGTTGCTGTATCGGCTTCGAAATTTGATTGGATAAAACTGTGCTCAAAATTATTATCAATATTGACGCAATTGCGTAACTGCCGAAAAGAATAGTATCGAACTCGTCAATGGCAATCGGCAGTAAAATACTATTGTAAGCGTTATTAATTTCTATTACCAAACCGGTTCTATTAAATTTATGATAAAATGAATCGTATTTTAATTTATCCAACTTGTTTTTAGCCAAATGATTTAAGCCGCCGTGAATGTTAATATTAATATAGGAATTGCAATTAATTAATTCGGGTAAAATTCCCGTGGTGTAATATTTCCCGAAAGAGGAATACTCGAGTTCCTTATCGTCGAAAATATTGAACCTTATTCCAAGATCGTTTTGAGCCTTTTCGTATTCATCGAATCCGTAATTTGCCGATGGATAATTGTTTGTGAGATATTTTTCTACTCTAACCGCTCGTTTTTTTAATTTATATCTTATCAAACTTTGATTTTTGTTCTCCGTTAAATCCCTCAAATAAAAGGCGAGAAAAAGAATCGGTATTAAAGCCACAATAAAAAACGCGAAGAATAATCTCGTTCGGAAATTCAGAACAACCCGTTGGGATTTTACCGATTTAATAATAACAAAGATTAAGAGCAGACCGAATATGATAAGGGAATGCATAAATAATATTTTAAAAAAGTGAAAGAGAACATTTGTCAGGTCTTTCTGCTTCAATCCAATCAGAGAGGAATAATTTTTTCCTTTAAATAAATAAACCAGATACTCCTCGGAATCGATATTCAAATCAATCCAATTATAATGATTCTCATTTAAATGTTTATCGAAAATATTATTGACCTCGGAAAAACTAAAGCTCACCGCGCCGACATTATCAACAATTTTATCCTGAGAAGCTTTGATAATAAAATATTCGTTCTGGTTGACGGACAGCTTATCAAAATATTTAATCGGAGAGACAAATTTCGGTTCAATAGTTGAAGTATAAGAAAGAGAACCGTATTCGATTCCGAACAATAAATAGCGATAGCCGCCATTGATGGAAATTATTTTCTTCACGCCCTCATAAAAATTGGTTTTTCCGTTTCCGCCCTTGAATATTTTGTATGAACCGACCGAGTCCGGCAAATTTAAATTCAACGGAATTCTATCCGAAGTAAGGTATTCATAACCGCCAAGTATATCGTAGGCGGAATCATAAATACCGACCCAGCATGGAATATCCTCCTTCATAAACGGGGATCGGTTCCAAATGAGAAAAGCCCTCGAATCCAAATCCTTATTAATTTCGCTCGGCATATTTGCCAACCGGTCAATTCCCTTGTCCATCATTAATTGGTTCAGCCAAAAATTATATAAATTTTGCTTGCCGTTTATAATTTCATCCGACGCAATGCGGAGAGAATACCGCGAAAGTTCGTTGTTGAAAAAGTTTAAAGTGACAATCGAAAAAACCGACGCCGATAAGGCTAAGTAAATAACGCTTGTGCCGCTTTTAATTTTACCGGTAATCTGACTCGCGGTTAATAATAAAAGGAGAATTAAAACGCCAACATGGAACGCAGCAGGAATTAAATTTGATCTGTCCAAAATAAAGTAGATCGCGGAACTGATAATTGTAAGGACAATAATTTTTATTATATTTTTTTTAAGTGGATAAAAAAACCGATAGAATATTTTTAACGTCGAAAAGCCTAAAAGGAAAAGAGCGAAGCCTAATATCAGCAAATTAACTAAATTTAACGCCACTGGAATTTTTGGAAATAAAGCATTTAAATTAAAGTAGCGTACTCCCGAATCGAAAATGAAACTTCTCACAGAGGCTGCAAAAGCTCTTATGAGCAGCAAATCGGCAACTAAAATAAAAACTGAAAACAGATAACCGTAAACCGGTTTTGATTTTATTAATCTCTTTCCGACGCTAATATCATTGATATATTGAAATACAAGCACAACGGCGAAAAGGAACAAAACCACGGTTACAAATAATTCAACAGGCGTTTTCGCAATTCCCCAAGCGAACATTGACGAAAAATATTTCGGATTGTTTAATTCGGGTATATTAAGTTTCGCAGGTATATCAAAATACTCCAAAAGAATCCGAATTGCAATTATTGACAGCAGCCGGACTGCCAATCTTTTTCCCTTGCCTATATTTTTGATCTCCAAATTCAGCCCGATGAGAAAGATAGCAACCGCTAAAGTAAACAGAAAAGCCTGGATTGTATTTATTCTCTGAATGAAATTTTTCTTTTCAACCGTTAGCGATGTAACCGGAAATGATATAGAACCTATTTTTACGGAATGACTGTTCTTTAATTCAATGTAAGTTCTAAATACGTCTTTAGATTCGGGCGCGTCGCGATTATAATTGACAGAACAGTCAATTCCGATAGCGTCGGAAATCTCATTGCTGAGGCTTATCATTTCAAAATATTTATTATCGAATTTATAAAATTTTTCTACCAGCAATTCCGATTGAAGAACATACGAAATATCCCCATTGGTAATTGTATCCACTCTGCAGAGAAACGCTTTTGTATCTGTCGAAAAGAAAAAAGCTTCTCCGGATTGGAATTTACTTGAAACTTTCGCGTCAATCGGAGTAAAGTCCCTCCAGCCGATTAACGATTCACTTCGGAAAAATCTGTAATTAATATATTCCGGGAGGAGGTTGACTTCGGAAGAGAGAGCCTTTTCACCGAGAGATAGAATTCCTTTTTTAATTTTCCCGGCATCGCTGTTAAATGAATTAATCTTAGAATTAATAATAGCGCCAATTAATTCTATATTCTTTGAACGCTTCTCTTTTCTGTAATTCTGCCAATTGTTTTCTATATCCTTCAGTCCCGCGGGAATATAAAATCCAAGTCCGATAGCGAGAAGGATCAAAATAATTGAAACAAACAAATAAAATTTGTTTTTATTCATGATAGCGATTTAATTTATTGTGAGTTGAGATATTTCCCAACCTTCTTTATTTTTTTTCAAAGCTACAAACACCCTGCTGTTTTTCTTAGAGCCTCGGTAAAAATAGATGAAAGTTCCCGTTGCAAAAGAATAATCGTCGTTAACTTTAATATTATCAAATTTGAATTTTATCGG
>CAYNUJ010000046.1:0-18321 GCA_964400095.1 uncultured Melioribacteraceae bacterium | reverse complement strand
GAAAAATTATTTTTTACATTGAGTCAAATAAATATATCCTAATAAATTGCTGACGTCGTCGTCGGGAGAAGAATCTCAATGTTACTCAAAATCGAGATATTTCGCTCCGCTCAATATGACAAAAGGAAGTTTCGCAAAGGCTTCTATAATTCCTCAAATTCCTCTTTGGATATAAGATGCATTGCCAAGGGAAAGAGAGTCTCGTCTTCCCTGTAAATATGAAGCCTCATAACTTCCACTATTTCTTTACCTTGGTTGTAAGCATATTCAAAAGTTAAATCGCGAGAAGCTTTGTCCTGAAGACGGGAACCAAGTCCCAAGAAATTCAAGCAGAGCGAACCTAATTGCGCAACTTGAATATGTTCGGCTTCCATAATATCAACACCGGTTTTTGGGGTTTCTCCCGCGCTGTGTTCGCCGCTTGCAAGCAGCTTTTTATGAAGCAGCGGAAAGAGTTGTTTTTCCTCTTTTTTGTTATGCTCCGGCGTGTGGTTGTCTAAAAAGGAAAATAATGCCTTAAATTTCTTGTTGATATTTTCATTAAATACCCAGCCGCTTTGTTTCCACTCAGTAAGAGCTTCTTCAAAATCATCAAGCGCTTTCACAAATACTTTGTGCTCAAACATCAATTTCTGCAGCAGAGGATGCATATCCTCGTATGCTACGGGTTCAACAGTGGAAGGCGCAAATGCATCCGGCGGCGCCATTGGCGACATCCCCTCGTCGTCGGAGTCTTTCTCAACCATTCTTTTAATCGTGTCGTTTGTGTTCATATTGTTGGTGTTTCCTTCTTTAAAATAAATAAACTGTTGGTCAAAAGTATCACAATCGAAATACTTTTGGAAATATTAGCAAATAAAAAATAACCCACGATTTCGGTCGTGGGTTAATGTAAAAAATCTATATAGTTACTGCAGATTATTCTTTCTTTTTGAACTCGCGCTTAGGGATTTTTTATCTCGGCGTTTTTGCGTGTATAGTACCACCAGTTTAGCGCTAAACAAATGGTATAATAAATCGCGAATCCGTAAAGCGCATATTCCGGAGTTCCGTTCTTTATCTGCTGTCCGAAAACTTTTGGTATAATAAAAGCTCCATAAGCGGCAATAGCGGAAGTCCAGCCGAGCACCGGTCCTGCTTGCTCCTTGCTGAATATATAAGGAATACTTCTGAAAGTAGAACCGTTGCCTATTCCGGTTGTAATAAATAAAATCATAAAACAGATGAAAAAGGGCCACCAATATTCTTCCGGCGTTGCGCTGTTTTTTGCCAAAACGACAAAATACGCTACAAGTAATGTTGCAATTATCTGCGCAATCGTACTGTAGCCGGTCACTTTTGAACCGCTGTTAATTTTATCGGAAAGCCATCCTCCTACCGGTCGTATTAAAGCGCCCAAAACCGGACCGATAAAAACCCACATCAAAAAATTAGGCGCGTTCGGATTTACGTATGTCGGGTCGGCGCTGTTTGAATAAACGAAAACATCCTGACTTAATTTTGGGAAAGCGGCGGAAAAGCCTATAAAAGAACCGAATGTCATTGTATAAATAATCGTCATTATCCAGTTGTGTTTGTTGTCGAATATCGCGAACTGTTTGTTCAGATTATCTTTTATTTCTCCGGGTGTGGCATACTTCATCAATGCAACCGCCACTACAATAACAACCGGAAGCACAATCCACATGTTAAGTTTCAGCCCGATAAGCAAATATGCGCCGAATGTGGAAGCAATAAGTCCGAGCAGAATTAAGTAGAGCGTTTTCCCAACCCCATGCAATGTACTAGGAAGTTTAGGCGTTCCGGTAATTACATTATTCATTCCAAAGAACGCGGCGATTGTAGCTATAATTAAAAGCGGAACCCAAACCCAGCCTGCATTCTGAATGCCCGAAAGACCCTGACCAATAACTTCGGCGCCGTCTTTGCCGATAGCTGAAAATAGGAAAATACCCATTACCCAGGGAATTGTTTTCTGCATTACACCGACGCCGAGATTTCCAATACCCGCATTTAATCCGAGCGACGTTCCCTGCATTCTTTTGGGGAAAAAGTAACTAATGTTGCTCATCGAAGAGGCGAAATTACCGCCGCCGAATCCCGACAGAGCGGCAAAAATTGCGAAGGTCATATATGGAGTATTCACATCCTGCAGCGCAAAACCCACGCCGATAGCCGGAATGAGCAATAAACCGGTCGTGACAAAAATAACATTCCTTCCTCCGCCGAGAGAGATTAAAAATGAATTCGGAATTCTTAACGTCGCGCCCGCAAGTCCCGCAATTGCCGGAAGTGTATAGTATAAACTATTGATATCTTTCAGTTTTGCGGTTATTTCCGCCGGGCTCATGCTATCGGTAATCATTCCAAAATTATACCCGAACTCCTTCATTTTAGTGGCTATAATACTCCACATTATCCATACGGCAAAGGCGAGTAAAAGAGCGGGAATTGAAATCCACAGGTTTTTATTCGCTATCTTTTTTCCTTTAGATTCCCAGAATTCATTATCTTCAACTCTCCAATCACTTATATTAACTTGCGGCATTTCCGGCTCCTAATTATTATAAAAATTATATTATTAATGTTCGTGCTTCGGGGTAAGTTCCAAATGCTCCAGCGCTTCGGGAGATTCTATTTTTAGCATACTCTCCGTTGAACGATGAAGCCATATTAAACAAACTGCGGACAAACCGAGAATAAACATCCAACAGCTTGTCCATAATCCTGTTCCTTCTAATAAATAACCGAAAATAATCGGACCGAAGAAACCTCCGAGTCCTCCCAGTACGCCGACCATTCCTCCCACAACGCCTACTTCCTCGGGAAAATGATCCGGAATCAATTTATATACCCCCGCTTTTCCTATACCCCAAATACTTCCTATTATAATTATCAAAATTGCAAATATCCATACATTTGCCTGGAAATAAATTCTTGTTACGCCTTTGGCAAGCAGTTCTTTTTTTTCCACTTTATCGCCCACTTTAACGACAGGTTCCTGCCATACTTCTTTAGTAGGTAGAACCAAAAGCTGGTCGTCGGTTATTTCGCTCTTATGGGTTTTAGATCTAACTTTATATTCATTCTCGCCGACTTTAATTTGGGTATCGGAAACAAACGTAACTTCACCGGCTCTTTTATTCATTATACCTCTTCCCGGAGAATAGACTTCCATTCTCGGAATGGTCAACATAAGACTAATTACAACCGAAGCAGTGAGAACCCAAAACAGTACTCTCCTGGCGCCCCATTTATCGGACATCCAGCCGCCGACGGCTCGGATAACTCCGGATGGGAAACTAAATAAAGTGGCAAAAAGACCCGCCGTTACCAGAGGAAGATAATAAACGTTTACAAAATAAGGAACCAGCCATTGAGAAAACGCCACAAAACATCCGAATACAAGAAAATAATAAAGTCCAAATTTCCAAACCCGGATATCCTTTAACGGAAGTAAAAGCTGTTTAACATTTTTATTATGCGCGGCGGGTTTTTTATTTTCAGTGAAAATTAGAAATATTATCCCCATAGCAAATAATGCGATTGCGTAAATTACGGGTAAGTTTCTCCATCCTTCAATATTAGCTCCGTTGTCGGTAAGACTTTTTAATATAGTAGGGGCTAATGATGTTGTAAGAGCCGCGCCTGCATTACCCGCTCCAAAAATACCGAGCGCTCTTCCCTGCCAATGCCTGGGATACCATACCGAAGTATAGGCTATACCAATCGCAAAACTTATACCGGTTAGTCCGAAACCGAAACTTGCAATCGCAAACCAGAAAAAACTGTCTGCGTACGAGAGCAGAAACATCGGGATCGCGCTAAAAATAAGCAGACCAGCGTAAACCGGCTTACCGCCGTATTTATCGGTTAAAATACCCGCGGGTAATCTGAATATGGCGCCCGCCAATACCGGTATGCCCATCAGCCAGCCGATTTCAATCGGTCCCCATTGAAATACTTGGTTATCTACTAAAAATGTGACTAAAACACCGTTCAGCATCCAAGCCGCAAAACAAATTGTAAAAGCGAATGTATTGAAAAACAAAATTTTATGCGCTTTTTTTGTTACTGTCGCTTCCATAATCCTTCTTCTTTAATGTTTAAAAAAATATTATGAGATTATTACAAAATGAGTATTAAACTTTATTTTATTATTGTTTTCAGTTATTCTGTGACTTTGTAACGCTCCAGGGAGATTTAGGATCCCGCACTTTTTTTCTATCCCAATACCAAATTACTTTTTGATAAGGTCTCCATATATAATGAAGAGGAACCACCAATAAGTGAACTAATCTTGTAAAAGGAATGAGAAGAAATATCACAAATGCCAGCGAAATATGAAGTTGAATAACCAAAGGCAGATTTGATACCGCGTCAATATTCGGGTTCAAAGAAAAAATAGACCAGAGGTAAGGAGTTAAAACAGAAGCGAACCATGAGGAACCCCAGCGGTAGCCGTAGGCAATCCAAAGTCCGAGAATAAATTGCGCGATAATAATTAACTCAATAATCAAATCCATTTTAGAAGTAACAACTTTAACTCTTGCGTTAGAATTACGCCTGTAAAAAAGACTGAGCAAACCGAATAACGCGCTTAGTCCAAAAGCAAAACCGGCAACTTCCAAAATCACTAATCTAAGCGGCTCGCTATTCCACGCTAATACGCCGCTTGGAATAAGAAATGCAGTCAAATGCCCGAAGAATAAGAATAATAGTCCCCAGTGGAATGGCACGGAACCCCAGAAAAGCTGGCGTCCTTCCAAGAACTGAGAAGATAGAGATGAAAATTTAAATTTTGTTCCTTTGTAGCGATAAATAGTTCCGATTAAAAAAACCGTTAACGCCACATAAGGCAAAGCGATAAATAAAAAATTATAAAGTGTATTCATAATAAAATTCGTTTTGTTATTTAATCAATTTTAATTTCCGTCGTAATGGATTCTGTAAAACCTGCGCTTATCGGTTCTTCAAACGTTACAGAGGAATCAAAATCTTCTTCCAATACCTGCATAATAACAAGCAGCGGTTTCAGAAATATTCGTCCGTAAGTTTCAGATTGCTCAATAAGCGTTTTGTACTTCCTTTTGTAAACATTATTCTTCATTTCAATATTCTGCGAATCGAATTCTTTGGTTATTTTTGCAAGAGCGGGAAGAATAATTATCGCAACCAATTCATTTCTAAATTCTTCGTCTTCAATTTTCGGAATAAGTCTTAATAAGTTCGGCAGATAATCCGCCAATTCATTTCCGCAGTCATTATTCGCCTTTTTGTGCTCTCTGCTCAAGTTGACTAATAACTCGCCTCTCTTGTAATCGTCGCCGAAAAGAACATAGCCAATATCCAAAGTTGTAACCGCTTGAACGTCGAATGTGCGCAGGTAGAGTTCTTCAACTTTTTCAGGCGAAGTATTGTTCAGAAATTGAATGAATTCGAGTAATAATTCATTAATCGAAGGATCATAACCGGTTAACAATTTTTCGGCTTCTTCAACTTTGCCGGAAAAATCTCCCCTCGGATAATCAATAATATCGGCTAATTTATTATAACAATTAATGTTTTTGATTTTTGTCATTATTAAATTCCTCTCGTCGGACTTTCTTTGAAACCGAATCCCGTGGAACCTTTAACATCGCCGGTATCTTCAAGCATTTCAATTGCAAGTTCCCTATGCGACGGAGGAATTACAAATCTATCGTCAAATTTTGCCAGAGAAGTTAAATAGTAAATAGCGTCGGCTTCTTCGGCGGTTAAACCCGCGTCGCTTAAGGCGCTCTTAACTTTTTCCTCACCGAGGTCTCCGACGGTTACTCCTCTTCTGTGAATTCTCACCGCCATCATTTTTTTCAGGATATTCGATACTTTTTCGGTATCGCCCGCGCTGAAAAGGTTAGCCATGTACTGCAGCGGAAATCTTGCTTCGTCAATTGTTCCCCAAAGTTCCTCGGTAGAAGTATCGTACAGCCAGTCGTCGTCCCATTTTTTAGCAATCGGATCTAACTTATTGTTCTGCTCTTCATTTTTCACCGAACTAAGCGACGCCATGACGGGAAGAAGCGGCGGAACGTAAAACAACATCGGCATGGTTCTAAATTCAGGATGCAGAGGAAGCGCTAATCCCCATTCTTTTACAAATTTATAAACGGGCGATTTCTGGGCGGAACGAATTGTAGAATCGGCTAATCCGTTTGCTTTTGCCGCTGCAATTACTTCCGGATCGTTAGGATCCAGCAAAATATCCATTTGACTTTTAATAAGATTATCTTCATCAGCCGAAGCTACCTGTTCAATTTTATCGGCGTCGTAAAGCATAACTCCGAGATATCTTATTCTTCCAACGCAGGAATGCATGCATGCGGGAGCGACTCCGGCTTCAATTCTTGGATAGCATAAAATACATTTTTCCGATTTTCCGGTACTCCAATTGTAATATGTCTTTTTGTACGGACAAGCAGTGATGCACATTCTCCAGGCGCGGCAGACTTTTTGGTTTATTAGAACAACGCCGTCTTCGCCTCTTTTGTAAATAGCGCCCGAAGGACATGAGGCAACGCAAGCGGGATTTAAACAGTGGTTGCAGATTCTTGGCAGATAGAAAAACGCCATTTGCTCCAATTGAAACATCGCATCCTGTTCTGCGGGAGATAAGTTCGCAAGGTTCGGATCTTTTCTCGCATAATCGGGAGTACCGCTAAGATCATCATCCCAGTTTGGACCGGCATTAATGTCGATATGCTTTCCAGTTACAAGAGAAACAGGTCTTGCAGTCGGCTGGTCATCCTGAGCGGGCGATTCGATTAAGTTCGAATATTTATACGTCCACGGTTCGTAGTAATCATCCATTACAGGCAGATGAGGATTGTGAAAAATATTTTTCAATCCTTTCAGTTTGCCTGCGCCTTTAAGTTGAATAGAATCGGAATTTTTCTGCTTTTCCCATCCGCCTTTATAAATTTCCTGGTCTTCCCATTTTGTGGGGTAGCCTGTGCCGGGTTTAGTTTCAACATTATTCCACCACATATATTCGGCGCCTTTTCTGTCTGTCCAAATATTTTTACAAGCTATTGAGCATGTATGGCAGCCAATACATTTATCGAGGTGAAACAGCATTGATACTTGTGATCTAACGTCCATAATTTTTTATCTATTATTTATTATTGAAAATTGTCAATTTATAATTGTCTATTTATTATTTATTATTTATTATTTTTTTGGATTGTTTTTCTCGAAGCAATGAAAATAGCCGTTAATTCCGATGCTTCTTTGATTAGTGATTTTATCATTTCTTCTTTTATTAAATTTTCTTCAAATATAAATTCTATCCAGAATAACGATTCATCAGCTTCTTCAATCACAATACTCAACTTTGCCGTAAAACTCGCTTTTGATTGTGCAAGACAAGCAGCTCTGTAATTCGCAGCTACCGAAGTTGAACATCTGATTAATTGTCCCTGCAAATGTTTTCCTAAAATTGAATTTGGCAGACTCAAAGCCAACTTTACACATCGATGCGCAAAATCTTTTGTCCTTTTCAGTAATTCTGCTTTATTCATGTAATTTTATATCTATTTATTATTGACTTCATATTAAATTGTAAATTAACTCATATTCCTCTTAAAAAAATAATAAATAATAATTTATAAATAATAAATTAGAACAAAACTTTATCCATCTTCTTTATAACAACGTGTGTATCTCTGTTTGGAGCGGAAGGTCCCCAATAATTAAATCCGTAAGTAAACTGACCGTAACCGCCCGCGAGCAGATTAGGTTTCAAATGCGTACGGGTGAAACTGTTATTACCGCCCGCACGTTTATTGCCTCTAACCTGCGATTTAGGAATTCCTACCGTTCTTTCAACGGCGTGATAAACAATTGAAACGCCTTTGGGTATTCTGCTGCTCACTACCGCTCTTGCGCAGTAAACGCCGTGATCATTATACACTTCAACCCAATCGTTGTCATTGATATTAAGTTCTATCGCATCTTCTTCATTAATCCAAACCGGTTCGCAGCCTCTTGAAAGAGTAAGCATTCGAATATTATCGCCGTATGTGGAATGAATATGCCATTTACCGTGCGGCGTTAAGCAGTTGAACACTTTAGCTTTTCCTTCTTTCAGCGTTTCTCTTAAATCGCCGTAAACTTCCGGTTTAGGAGAGGGTTTGTAAGTTGGCAGATGTTCCCCGAAAGCAATATACATTTCGTGATCGAGATAAAGATGCTGTCTGCCTGTTAACGTTCTCCAAGGCACCAATCTTTCAACGTTATAGGTGTAAGGCGCGTAAGCTCTGCCGTTATTCATCAATCCCGACCAAACCGGCGAAGTATTATACCTTCTCGGCTGCGCTTGCAAAGAGTGATAATCGAGTCTAACGTCTTTGCTACCTTCGGCAATATCGGCGAGCACTAACCCCGTTTTCTTTTCAATGTTTTTATAAGCCCGATAAGTCAATTCTCCGTTAGTAAGCGAAGATAATTTAAGCACGGCATTTGCCGCCCATTCGTCTTCTTTAAGCGAAGGGTATAATTTATCTCCCACTTTTTCCACGTGGTTATCCGGCGAGGAAAGCATATCGTCGTATTC
The DNA here is from genome assembly GCA_964400095.1 of uncultured Melioribacteraceae bacterium. GTDB lineage: Bacteria > Bacteroidota > Ignavibacteria > Ignavibacteriales > Melioribacteraceae > CAYNUJ01. Next base: position 9,728 of record CAYNUJ010000046.1, on the reverse strand, counting down.
ATCTTTGCAGAAGTAATGATTACCGTGAGCGCCGAGACCGTTATTCCTAACATTTTCCCCGAGGGCAATAAACTTATCATAAATTTTTGTGTAATCTCTTTCAACGACAGCCAATTTATGCATCGTCTTTCCGGGAATCGCTTCACATTCGTCTTCGTACCAATCTTTTACTGAGGTCTGTGAAATTTCATCGGCACTATCGTGAGATAGAGGTATCGAAACGACATCCTTTTGAGTATCGGATAAATGCTTTTTAGCCAGTTCGCTTGTTGCCAATGCTATTTCTTTGAATATCTGCCAATCTGTTTTAGCTTCCCATACCGGAGCAATTGCCGCCGATAACGGATGAATGAACGAATGCATATCCGTGCTGTTCAAATCCGCTTTTTCGTACCAAGACGCCGCGGGAAGAACAATGTCGGAATAAAGCGCGGAAGAATCCATTCTGAAATTGAGATCCACAACCAAGTCCATCTTTCCCTTCGGCGCAATATCGTGCCATTTAACTTCTTCGGTTTTCTCCTTGTCAATATCCTTCCCAATCGCGTTGGAATGAGTTCCCAAATAATGTTTAAGTAAATATTCGTGTCCTTTCATACTGCCGGAAATAGCATTCCCTCTCCATATATACCAAGTTCTGGGGAAATTTTCCTCGGCGTCGGGATCGGAAACAGAATATTTCAGATCTTTGGATTTTAATTTTTCCACTACATACTGCTTTATTTCGTCGTCGTTTTTAGCTCCGTTTTTCACGGCTTCTTTAGAAAGTTCTAACGGATTTTCGTTGAATTGGGGATAGAAAGGCATCCAGCCCATTCTAACGGATTTGAATATTTTGTCCGCCTGGTGTCCCTGAGTCCATTTGTTATCGGGTGTTGTGTTATAATTTGAAAAATTGCCGTCGTAACGATACTGGCACGTATTAATATAGTGCCAAAGCGGAGTCTGCTGAAGTCGTACGGCGTTCACCCAATCTTTCGCAAACGCAATAGGTCCCCATGAATCCGCCGGCGCCAATTTTTCCTGTCCTACATAATGGTTGAGTCCGCCGCCGTTTTTACCTACGCATCCGGTGAGCATAAGAGCCATAATTCCCGCGCGGTAAATCAAATTATTATGATACCAGTGATTTATACCGGCGCCGATAATAATCATGCATTTACCTTCCGTAATTTCCGCGGTTTTAGCCCATTCCCGCGCGAATTGAATAACTGATTTACTATCCATTCCGGTGAATATTTCCTGCCATGCGGGTGTATAAGCGGCGTCTTTATCGCTGTAATCGGAAGGATAATCGCCTCCGATTCCTCTGTCAACGCCATATTGCCCCATAGTTAAATCATACACTGTAGTAACGGCAATTTTTTCTCCGTCGATAGTTTCTACATATTTAACGGGAATACCTCTCAAACTTTTCTTATCTAACCCGTATTCGGTAAATTCCACTTGCAGTACTTCTTCATTATCTTTAATTAAAGAAAGCAGAGGATTAAATTTAGAATTATCCGCGGCGTTTTCCATTTTCAAATTCCATTTGCCGCCGTTTTTATCCCATCTGTGTCCGACGCTGCCTTTTGGAATAACAAGTTTGCCGGAATCCTCATCAATATTGACGAATTTCCAATCGCCGTTTTCAATATCTTTATATTCGGTTATTCTATTTGCCCGCAGCAGTTTCCCGGGAACGAACTTGTCTCCTTCTTTAACAAGTTCAACCAAATAAGGCGAATCGGTATATTGTTTAGTATAATTCAGGAAATATGGAGTTTGTTTTTCATGATGAAATTCTTTTAATATAACGTGAGTGACCGCCATCCAAAAAGCTCCGTCGCTCCCCGCGTGCAGCGGCATCCATTGGTCTGAATATTTAGATACTTGGTTAAAATCCGGAGAAAAAACTACGGCTTTCGTGCCGTTGTGCCTGGCTTCGGCAAAGAAATGAGTATCGGGGGTTCTGGTCATATTCAAATTTGATCCCATAACGGCAATAAATTTGGAATTATACCAATCGGCGCTTTCGCATACATCCGTCTGCTCGCCCCAAATTTCGGGAGAAGCGTTGGGTAAATCGCAATACCAGTCATAAAAACTCAGATTTACTCCGCCGAATAGCTGAAGGAATCTTCCGCCTGCAGCATAACTCAACATAGACATCGCGGGAATGGGAGAAAATCCGATAACGCGGTCGGGTCCATATTTTTTTGCCGTATAAATATTAGCCGCCGCCATTATCTCAAGAACCTCATCCCAAGTGGTTCTTCTAAAACCGCCTTTACCGCGGGCTTTCTGATACTCGGCTCTTTTTTCTTTATTATTTTGAAGATTTTCCCAAGCTTTAAGCGAATCGCCGGTTTTTGCTTTCTCTTCTCTGTAAAAATCCAAAAGAGTTCCTCTGACCAGCGGATATTTTATGCGGAGAGGGCTGTACAAATACCATGAAAAAGAAATACCTCTTTGACAGCCTCTCGGTTCGTACGGAGGCAGACTGTTTTCGAGCAGCGGATAATCCAGTTGCTGAGTTTCCCAAACAACAATGCCATCTTTAACGTGTATCTGCCACGAGCAGCCGCCCGTACAGTTTACTCCGTGTGTGCTTCTAACTATTTTATCATGTTGAAATCTGTTTCTATAAAACTCTTCCCACTGGCGGGTTTCGGGTGAAATTAAATCTTGAATCCAACTCATAATAATATTCTTATTTTATTTATAATTATTCTGACTTTAACTGTCTATTAAAAATATCTTTTTTTACACTATCTTTTTTTCTTTTCTGCCAAATCAATCCGAAAATCAAAAACAGAATGAATACTCCGGCAATTCCGCTTAAAATAAAACTGGTTTTGATATTATTCGGCTGCATGTTTTTTGAATTTTTATCTGCCTGCTGTAGAAAGGCTAGGATATAATATTTTTCGTCATTTGTAAGCGTTTTATTTCCGAAAGCGGCTTTCATCGCTGGGAAAGGGGGAGCGGAAATAATGGAATTAATTCCGCTTGCCTTTAATCTTGAAAAGGCTCCGGTCAGGTCTTTAGCTAAAAGACCGCCGCCGATAAACTGATCTCTGTCAACGTTATGGCACGACAAACATGAAGGAACGCCGCTTTCAAAAGATTCTTTACCAGAGAAATATCTCCATCCGAGATCAAACTCCTCTTCCCCGGCTTCGTTTAGATATAAACCGATACTATTCATTATTGTGAACGGAGGCGGAGTACCTTTTTTAACATCCGCTTCGCTCGGACTGTTCTCTTTAATATAATTTAGCAGGTCGTTTAATTGAGCGTCGGTGAGAGATTGGTCGGGCATAATAATTTTATTATATTCATTAAATATTTTAGCCGCGTCCGGGTCTCCGCTTTTTACCATTGCTTGGGAAGATTTTATAAATTTCTTTATCCATGCTTCGTCGAGTCTATCTTGAATATTTGCTAAATCGGGACCAACTAATCGACCTTTGCCTAAGGTGTGGCAAGCGCTGCATACGGAGGTAAATATTTCTTCTCCGTTTGCTTGAGAGAATATCCGTGAGGGAATCACAAATATAAATAGAACAATAAAAGTCAATGAATATCGAGACATCTTGTTAATATTTTGAAAATTCATCATTTTTATTCCTGTATAAAAAGAAACAAGTTTACAAACAGAATTTTTACTCTGATTAAAATATGGATTGCTAATCTAAAATGCAAGGGAAAATTAAGAATAGAGAAAATATTTTTTAAAGCTGTTTTGCGCGGGCGGAGTTGAGCGCTTTAAAATAAAAAACCCCGCTTCGGTTTGCGGGGTTAATAAGAATGTGGGCAGAGACGGAATCGAACCGCCGACACAAGGATTTTCAGTCCTTTGCTCTACCGACTGAGCTATCTGCCCGAAATTCAGAACCGAAATCTATATAAAATTTCAAAAAAAACAAATACTAAAATGCCTGAATTTAGAGAAAAATCTCGCTCAAAATTACATTGTTAACGCCATTATTGCCTTTTGAACGTGAAGTCTATTTTCGGCTTCGTCAAACACAACTGAATTGGAAGAATCAATAACCTCGTCCACAACTTCATCTCCCCTATGCGCCGGAAGGCAGTGCATGAAAATGTAATCCTCTTTCGCATGTTTCACTAATTCGGGATTAACTTGGAACCTCACAAATTTTTTCCGGCGTTCCTCCGCTTCGGATTCTTGTCCCATCGAAGCCCAGACATCCGTGTAAATTACATCGGCGTTTTTCACAGCTTCAACGGGGTCGTTTATAATATTAATGGTTGACCCCATGTATCCGGCATTTTCGGCTGCTTGTTTAACAATATCTTCATCCGGCGTGTAACCCGAAGGCGAAGCGATAGTTAAATTAATGCCTACTTTTGAACAGCCGTAAAGCATACTGTGAGCCATATTGTTTCCGTCTCCGATATAAACCCAATTTAAACCGCGAACGTTCCCCTTTTTTTCAATTAAAGTAAAAATATCGGTTAACACCTGACAAGGATGTAGGAGGTCGGTTAATCCGTTGATAACCGGAATATCGCCATAGCGGGCTAAATCAACCACGTCTTGATGACTGAACGTACGGATCATTATTCCATCAAGGTAACGCGAAAGAACTTTTGCGGAATCGTGAATATTTTCGCTTTTACCAAGCTGCAAGTCGTTTGGTCCGAAATACAGCCCTATTCCGCCCAATTCAAATATACCGACTTCAAAAGACACTCTCGTTCTCGTGGACGGTTTTGAGAATATCATCCCTAATTTTTTACCATCTAATAATTTATGCGCTTCGCCGGTTAGTCTTTTTAATTTAAGAACTTTCGCCAAGTCCATTATTCCATAAATCTCTTCGAGCGATAAATCCTGAATGGAAACAACGCTCTTCCCTTTCATATTAATTGCCATTGAATTCTCCTTTAACTATCAAATTAATTATAAGTATCCGATTTAAAAATTTCATCATTTACAATCCTCGTTCCGCAATCGGGCTTACCGAGTTCATTCGCCTCGGTAATAATAGTTTCCCGTCCGCCATTCTCTACAAAAGAAACCGCCGCTTTTACCTTGGGTCCCATACTGCCTGCTGCAAAATGTCCTTCACTTAAATATTTTTTCGCCTCTTCGGCTGAAATAACATTCAACTCCTTCTGATCGGGTTTATTAAAATTGATATAAACTTTCGGAACGTCCGTTATAATATAAAACTGATCGGCGTTAATCTGTCCGGCTAACAGCGCGGAAGCCAAATCTTTATCGATAACGGCTTCCTGTGCGTCGAGGCGGTTATTTTCCTGTAGGTAAACCGGTATGCCTCCCCCGCCAACGGCAATTACAATGTGACCGTTGTCGGCGAGTTCTTTAATAACTTGTTTGTTTAAAATATCGAGAGGCTGCGGCGAAGCGACCACTCTCCTCCAGCCTCTTTTCCGCGGGTCTTCTTTAAATATCCACCCATTAGCTTTGGAAAGCAAATCCGCTTCCTCCTTCAAATAAAATTGTCCAATAGGTTTCGTAGGATTTTGGAACGCCGGGTCGTTCATATCAATCAATACTTGAGTTATTAGCGTAACAACATTTCTTTTCATTCCTTTATCATTAAGAACGTTTCTCATCATCCTTTCAATCATGTAACCGATTCCCCCCTGGGAATCGGCTACACAAATATCCAAAGGCATTTTAGGAATTTTGAATTTATCGTATCCGGCTTCATTCCTAAGGAGAATATTGCCAACTTGGGGACCGTTGCCGTGAGTAACGATAATATTATATCCTAAGTCAATCAGCCGAACAACTTTTTCGCACGTATCGTAGGCATTCTTTTCCTGCTCCTCAATCGTTCCCTGTTCGTCGCCTTTAATCATTGCGTTGCCTCCGAAGGCAACTACCGCAATTTTTTTCATAGAATTCCTTTATCTTTGAGAACAGACTCAATAGTCAATTCGCCTATCTCCTGCAGTTCATACATCACTCTCGTAGAGGGTTTATTGATATTGAGAATTCTTCCTAAATCAATAGGAGTACCGATTACAACCGAATCGCAATCGGTATTATTGATAGTAGTCTCCAAATCTTTCATTTGCTCTTCGCCGTATCCCATAGCGGGTAAAAGTACTCCTATCTTCGGATACTTTTCGTATGTTGCGGTTATCGAGGCGACAGTGAAAGGTCTCGGATCCACAATTTCCGCGGCGCCGAGCTTTTGCGCGGCAACTGTTCCCGCCCCGAAAGTCATTTCTCCGTGAGTTAAAGTCGGACCGTCTTCCACAACCAAAACTCTTTTACCCTTGATTACCGAAGGATCGTCCACTGTTAAAGGAGAAGCCGCTTCAATAATTACCGCCGATGGATTAACTTCTTTGGAATTGTTTATAACAGTCAATATATCTTTCCCGTCGGCGGAATCGATTTTATTGATTACAACCGCGTCCGCCATTCTCAAAGAAGTGTTGCCGGGATAATATTTCATTTCATGACCGGGTCTATGCGGGTCGGCAACCGTAAACGTAACGTCGGCTTTGTAAAAAGACATATCGTTGTTACCGCCGTCCCAAAGAATTACGTCGGCTTCTTTTTCCGCTTCGCGCAGAATCGCTTCGTAATCTACTCCGGCATAAATAATTCCTCCCAATGCAATATGGGGTTCGTATTCTTCTATTTCTTCTATTGTACATTCGTGAGTTTTAAGATCTTCCAATGTTGCAAATCTCTGGACTTTCTGCTTAACTAAATCGCCGTATGGCATAGGGTGACGGATTGCCACAACTTTTTTCCCGGCTTCCCGCAAAAGTCTCACTATCGTCCTCGAAGTCTGCGATTTGCCGCATCCGGTTCTTACGGCAAGGACTGAAACAACCGGTTTTGTACTTTTAATCATCGTCTGCTCTCCGCCGAGGAGTGTAAATGAAATTCCGGCGGCATTAACAATAGAGGCTTTCGTCATAACATATTCAAAAGGCACATCCGAATATGAAAAAACTACTTCGTCAACTTTTAATTCTTTAATCAAATCTGTCAGGTCTTTTTCGTCAAATATTTTTATTCCGTCGGGATAGAGACTGCCGGCAAGTTCCGCCGGATAAACTCTGCCGTCGATATTAGGAATTTGGGTAGCCGTAAACGCAACTACATTATAGTCCTCATTATCCCTGAAAACCACGTTAAAATTGTGAAAATCGCGCCCGGCGGCGCCCATAATTAAGATATTCTTTTTTGCCATATAACCTCCCTCGCCTCGGCATAATTGCCGGACGTAACTAATTATTCAACAGTAACACTTTTAGCCAAATTGCGGGGCTGGTCAACATTAAGCCCTTTCTTAGCCGCTATATGATATGCCAATAACTGCAAAGGAATTGACGTCAGTATCGGCATTAACATTCTGATTGTATCCGGCACACGGATAACGTGGTCGGCAATTGAGTCGATTTTTTCATCCTTTTCGCTGGCGACGGCAATTACTATACCGTGTCTCGCTTTCACTTCTTCGATGTTGCTTATAACTTTATCGTAAACCGAATCGCGCGGAGCGATAAAAACACAAGGCATATCTTTATCTATTAAAGCAATAGGTCCGTGTTTCATTTCAGCCGCGGGGTAACCTTCGGCATGGATGTAGCTAATTTCCTTCAATTTAAGCGCCCCTTCTAACGCGGCGGGGAAATTATAACCTCTTCCCAGATAGAGGAAATTTTTCGTATCGACAAATTCTTCCGCAATTTTTTCAATCTCATCGTTTAATTTAAGCGTCCGGGCAACTTTAGACGGGATCAAACGAAGTTCATCGATAAGCATTCTTCCATCCTGATGACTGAGATTTTTGCTTCTGCCGATCAATACCGTAATTAATGCGAGAACGGCAAGCTGCGAAGTGAACGCTTTTGTGGAAGCGACTCCGATTTCCGGTCCGGCGTGAATATAAACTCCGGTATCGCTCTCGCGCGCGATGGAACTGCCGACAACATTGACGATGCCCAAAGTTAACGCGCCTCTTCTTTTAGCTTCTTTAAGAGCCGCGAGCGTATCGGCGGTTTCTCCGCTCTGCGAAATAAAAATCACCGTGTCATCTTTACCGATAATCGGGTTTCTATAACGGAACTCCGATGCATATTCAACTTCAACGGGAATACCCGTATATTGTTCAAGCATATACTCTCCGACAAGCGCGGCATGCCAGGAAGTTCCACACGCGGTAATTATGATTCTTTTGGAATCAATCAATCTTTTCTCATAACCGAACAGTCCTCCGAGTTTGGATATTCCTTCCGAATGAAGCAATCTTCCGCGTAGAGAATTGCCGATTGATTCCGGCTGCTCCATTATCTCTTTGAGCATAAAATGAGGGTAGCCGCCTTTTGTTATTTCCTCAATATCCATCAGCACTTCATGGATTTCTTTTTTAATTTCCTTGTCCTTTATAGTTCTGGCATTAAAAGAATCTTTTGTTACAACCGCAATTTCGTCATCCTCCAAATAAACAATTTGGCTTGTATGAGAGATTAATGCGTTTACATCGGAGGCGATGAAATTTTCATTTTTGCCTATTCCTATTACCAGCGGACTTCCCTTTTTGGCGACAATAATTTTATCCGGCTCGCCGGAAGATATAACACAGATGCCGTAAGTTCCGTCAACTTTAAGTAAAGCTCTGCGAACAGAATTAAATAGGTCTTTTTCTTTTTTATAAATACTGTCAATCAGCAGCAGCAATACTTCGGTATCCGTTTGGCTTTTGAATTCATAACCTTCGGACATCAATTTCTTTTTAAGAACCGTGTAATTTTCAATTATACCGTTATGAATCAGCATTAAAGAATTATCTTTATTCGAATGGGGATGCGCGTTAGTTTCGCTCGGCTCTCCGTGCGTCGCCCAGCGCGTGTGTCCGATCCCGATAGTAGAATCCATATTCTTCTTAGCAGAAACTTCTTCCAAATCAGTCACCTTCCCTTTCGCTTTTGTTACATCGCACCGCCCGTCTTTCAAAATCCCGACGCCGGCGGAATCGTAACCGCGATATTCAAGTCTTTTCAGTCCTTCGATTAATATCGGTACGCAATTTTTATTACCTATGTATCCTACTATGCCGCACATAGCTGACTCCTATTCTGGTTAAATTAAATAATGGAAAAAGAAAAATTTAGTGATCGGGGCAATGGCGGAACAACAAGAGATTTACTCTCGGCACAAAAAGTTTATGTGATTTGGAAAATCTTTTCATTTCTCTCTTGCTTTGTCATTTGAATGATCAAACATTTTTTAATTACGAAATTTGATAAAAATATACGCCATTTGCAATAATATTTAACGCGTCTTATTGAAAAATGACGTCCAAAATACTATATTTCGGCTTCAAATATGCGCCCGTAGCTCAATTGGATAGAGTGTCTGACTACGGATCAGAAGGTTGAGGGTTCGAATCCTTCCGGGCGTACGAACTAACACCTTTATTTACAACAACTTAGACTTCCTTTAGAGATATGTAATTTTTTAAAATCTGCGCAATTGTAGCAGATTTGCCCCGAGTTTGCCCAACCCTATTTTTTAATACTAAATGATAGTGAGGCGAAGCGACCGATCCGGAGAATGCCGCGCAATGAGGCGGCGAGGAGCGCCATACAAATGTGAAGCAAAGCGGAGAAGCGTACTTGGCGCGACATTATTATGAAAGAAATAGTTATTAATAATTTGGAATTTTATAAAAATACTCATAAGTTGCTTTTAAGAGATATTCTACCATAACATTTCT
>CAYNUJ010000045.1:0-18351 GCA_964400095.1 uncultured Melioribacteraceae bacterium | reverse complement strand
CTAGTTGGATCGCTATTGTCTCTACCGGAACAGACTATAATCATATCGGTTGTGGCAGTACCTGAAGCTAAATATTTGTTCCCACCGGATAAGGTAAATGATATCGCTTGATGCGTATCGAAAATTGAGACATCTCCTGTTAAATCTAAACCATTAGTTACATCCAAGCCTTTATTAATTGAAACTTTTCCGGTTGTATGTTCTATCTCCATTACAATGTCAGCTCCACCAGTACCACCGTCCTCATCGTATGCGAATATTCTGAAATCATTAGAATTGTTTTCCATTCCAAGAACGTAACGTGCAATTCCACCTGATTTATATTGCAGATATGACTCATCACCCAGAGTGGGTCTATCAATTGTAAGTCGGGTACTACCTTCTGGATTTTTGACTCTTAGAAAATCACTATACAAGTAACCACTAATTCTTGCAGTGCCATCTACTTCGAGTAAATATTGAGGATCTGTTGTTCCAATACCAACTTTACCTGTCGTATTATCAAGAGTCATCATTGTTCCAATCCCAGCCTCGTATGAATAAAAAGTCAGTTTATTTAAATCATTAGGTAATCCGAAAAGCGCTTTTTTTACTCCCCCAGTTCTAAACTCCATAAGTGCCCGGTCTACAATACCTGGTCGATCTATTGCAAATCTTGCATCACCAGTTGATGGTTTTAAATGTAGTGGTTGTTGTGGATCGTTTGTTCCAATTCCAACATTTCCCGATGTTGGGAAAGCATTTGTCCCACCGGTAACATTAAAAAGATAGGGCGACATCGAGAGCCTTGTTCTTGGTGACATTTCGGCTCCATCCATTACTGCCATGCTCATCCAATATTGTTGACTCAAATCGAGTGAAGCTATGCCATCAGGTGGGGTATTTGAACCAAGATCGACAGTATATATACCATTAATAATCTCGACACCTTCATGTGATTCTGTCCAAACCGCAGTTCCTCCATCAACATTTTCATACAACCTAAACGTAAGCTTTAATCCGTTGCTATTATTTACGGCTCTGTTATTAGCATCTCTCAACACACCCTGAACAGTTAATGTTTGCGTTACATCTTGAGCAATTGAATTTACCGATAGAGCAAAAGAAAGAATAAGTGAAATAAAGATTAAACGTTTCATAAATACCTCTGTTATTGTTAATTATGTTTGTTTATTAAAAAATTCCTTTATAAGTCATCAGATTGAATTTCATTTTTACTGTTTTTCTTATTTGGTGCGGAAAGATGAAATTCCAACATTTTTCTAATAGCTTCCTGAAAAGTGATACCTTCATTCTCTTTTTTCCGTTTAATATATTCAAACACATATTTTGGAACTCGTACAGAAATAAGTTCTGAGTTTTGGATATCGGCTTTTTTCTGGATCATATTATTTCTTTCTGTTTTTTAATAATAATTCGAAATAAATTTATGATCTGTGGGAAGTTTTCTCTACTAGAGATGATACATTTTCAATAACAAATGTTGCATATGTGAGAATTGATGTTGCTATGTTGACTTATTTAGTGGATGTGATGGTTATAAAATCTAAGAATTGTAAAGGTGTTACTGTTGTACAGAATAATTCACCGAAACGAACTGTGTTACAAATATTTCATTCAAATTAATTGTCATAATTTACCTTCCAAATACTCCGATGGGCTTTTCCCAAACATTTTTTTGAAACATTCGGCAAAATATGAGGGATTATTGAAACCTACCTCAAAAGCAATTTCTGAAATATTTCCGAAATTATTATCCAATAATAGCAGTGCTCTTTTTAAACGAACTGTTCGTATAAAATCATTTGGAGATAAACCGGAAAGCGCCTTAACCTTTCTGTAAAGTTGAGTTCTACTCATATATAATTCTTCCCCAAGGAAATCAACATTCATTTCCGGATTTGAAATATTAGCTTCAACTTTATCCAATACTCGTTTAAGAAATTTATCATCTATTGATTTAACAGAAATAGTTTTCGATTGAAGAGTTAAATCTCTCTTGTATCTTTCTCGTAATTGTGTTCTTTGTTCAATCAATTTCCTAATGCGAACCAACAATTCAGTATTATCAAATGGTTTTGTTAAGTAAGCATCAACACCGGTTTCAAGTCCTTTAATTTTACTCTCCATTCCGGCTTTTGCTGTTATTAGAATTATTGGAATATGATTCGTTCTCTCGTCGGTTTTTAGTTTTTTTACCAACTCATTTCCATCCATCTGAGGCATCAATATATCAGAAATTATTAGGTCGGGAATTTCATAGGTAGCGATTTGTAAGCCCTCTTGTCCATTTTTTGCCATTAGAATTCGGTAGTTATCGGGAATTGAATTGCGAATATATTCTCTCATATCAACATTATCTTCTACAATTAGAATTACTAATTCAGCTTCAGTTTCATTATCAATCAATATAGGATGTTTGGATCGGGAAGAGTTTCCATTCTCTAAACCGACAATATCGTTATATAATATATTACGTTCATTTTCTTTTGTTTTAGATTGAAGTTTTGTTTGGTTTTGGCTCTCTGCTTCAGAATTTCCATCTGCAACCATTTCATCATTTTTATCGATCACAATAGGAAGAATTATTGAAAAACATGTAAACTTATTAATTTCACTTTTTACTTTAATTGTTCCTTTATGCAATTCTATTAATTCCTTCGATAAGGCAAGTCCTATTCCTGTGCCCTCAAATTCATGGGCTTGGTTACTACCAACTTGATAGAATCTGTCAAAGATTTTGTCCAATTTATCTTCATCAATTCCAATTCCATTATCTTCTACTTTAATTTCAAATAAATTTTCTTGCTTTTCAAGTGTAATTCTAATTTTTCCATTATCACCAGTAAATTTAATTGCATTATTTATGATATTTATAAGGACTTTTTCAAGCTTCGCCTCATCAAAACAAACCTCAAGTTTCTTCTCATTTGTAATCAGATCAAACTTTATTTGTTTTTGCTCCGCGAGGGAATGGAATGATTCATAGACTATTTTTATAAAATGGACAATATCATTTTTCTGCAAATTAAGTTTCATTTTGCCAGATTCAAGCTTTGAAAGATCGAGAAGTTGATTAATTAATCGTAACAATCTTTGGGTATTACGGAACATCATATCATGTTGTTTTTTTATCTTTTTAGAAAAATCAATTTCCCTCAATGATTTGAGTGGTCCCAATATCAATGTTAAAGGTGTCCTGAACTCATGAGAAATATTTGAAAAAAAACGGTTTTTTATCTCATCAAGTTCAAGAATTTTCTCAGCTTGTTTTATATCGGCGATATATTTATCCTGTTCCGCTTGCACAGCTCTTTTTTCAGCATTTGCAGTTTGTGTCTTAAGTTCAGCCTCCCTTAACAAAGCTTCAGCTTTTTCTCTATTCAACCTCATAGTTTCACGTGTTTTCAATTTCCCTTTCTCATATTCACGATACATATATAGAAAAGACAAAACTATGACAAAATAAAATGAATATGCCCACCAAGTTTTCCATGGAGGAGGTGTAATTGCTAATTTTATCGAAGCGCCATCATTATTCCAAACTCCGTCATTATTTGATGCTTTTACTTTGAAAACATATTGACCCGCTGGAATTGTTGTGTATGTCGCAAATCGTCTGTTTCCAACATAATTCCAATTTTTATCCAGTCCCTCCAGCATGTATGCATATCGGTTTTTTTCAGGGGCAAAGTAGTCTAACGCCGAATATTCAAAAGAAAAAACATAATCTTTATAAGTAAGTTCAAGTTCTTCGGTTTCTGTAATACTTTTTTCCAGTACTATTCGTCCATCTAATGCTTCCCCGATTGGTACGGTTTTATTTGCTATCCCAAACTTTGTTATTACTACCGAGGGAATATGAAGGTTTTCTTTTATATCTTGAGGAGAAAATCTATTTAAACCTTTGATTCCCCCAAAAAACATTTCACCTTTTTTGTTTTTGAAATAGGCGTTTTTATTAAATTCGTTATCTTGAAGTCCATCCTTTTTATTATAATTTTTAAATGTTTCGTTTTGAGGATTAAATTTTGTTATTCCATTATTTGTGCTTAACCAGAGATTTCCCTCATTATCTTCCAATATACCATAAACAACGTTATTCGGAAGTCCGTTCTCTACAGTATAATGTTTAAATAATTTTGTCGCCCTGTTAAATCTATTTAAACCGCCGCCGTTTGTTCCTATCCAAATTCCGCCTTTTTTATCTTCATAAATTGAAAGAACATGATTGTAACTTAAACTATTATAATTTCCGGATTCATGAACAAAGTGAGTAAATTGTTCTGTTGTAGGGTCAAGCACATCTAATCCGGCAATTGTACCTACCCATAATAATCCACGCGCATCTTGATAAATTGTTCTGACTGAATTGCTGCTGATACTATTGGGATTTTCAGGATCATGTTTGTATTCGGTTGATTCCTCTCTTTCCCGATCAAATTTTTCCAATCCTCCCTCGCCTCCAATCCACAAAATCCCATTTTTATCGGGATAAATACAATTGATAAAATCGGCTTTGACCACATTCGTTTTTTCGATTCTACATCTTTTTATGACGGTACCTACCAGATCAAGTTTGTACAATCCGCCATTTTCCAATCCAACCCAAAATATTTCGCCCGGATAGTCGGGGTCCTCGCAAAACGAATAAACATTCTCATTTTTAAATAAATGTTCTGTCTTTCCTGTTTTCCCATCTATTTTATCTAAACCGTAATATCCCCCAATCCATAGAGTTTCATTTTTATCCAGGAAAATAGTTCTAATACTTTTAACATTTAGAATATTTGTCTTTGTATTCTCAAATGAATATGTTACGAATTTTTTAGGCTCAGGATTATAAACGACCAGACCGTATCCTCTTGTTCCAACCCATAAAAGACCGCTTCTATCTAAGAGTAAAGAAAGCGATGAAAGTGAACTTACGCCATATGGATTATTTAATGTTTGCAAATAATAGGAAAGGTTTTTCGCTGCTTTATCATACTTATATAAACCTTTCATACTGCTAATCCAAAGCGTACCGGAATTATCTTCGCAAATTGATCGAATTGTAAAATCAATGTACTTTCCTTTGTGTTTTTTATCATTTGGCGCCGCATCATTCATGTTGAAGTGAATGAAACTATTGTTCTTTTGATCGAACTGTTCAAATGTATTTGCTGTTCCAACCCATATTTTCCCTTCGCGGTCTTCATAAATTGAGGTTATGTTATTATTTCTTATACTTTTAGGATTTCGGGGATCATGTGTGTATCTAATAAATTTCTCTGTCTCCGGATCAAACAGATTTAGCCCGCCCCCATTAGTGCCAATCCAAAGACTTCCAAACTTGTTTTTGCAAATGGCGAAAATATTATTATTACTCAAACTATTTGTGTCTTTCGGATTATTATAATAATGAGTGAATTCCCCACGATTATTATCAAATTTATTCAATCCCCCTCCATTTGTCCCTATCCATAAAATTCCCGGTTTTCCCTCAGCAATTGATAAAACATCATTGTGTGATAAGCTATTATAATTATCAAGCTCATGTTTATAGCAAATAAATTCCTCCGTAGCGGGATCGAATCTATTTATTCCCTCCTTTGTCCCCGCCCAAATGTATCCTTTGCTGTCCTGCATAATTATATTAATACGATTATAACTTAAACTTTTAGGATTGTCTGGATTATGTTTGAAAGATGAAAAGCCGTATCCATCATATCTAAATATCCCTTCCCTTGTTGCCGCCCAAATAAATCCCAAATTATCTTGTATTATGGAATAAACCGTATTTTGTGGGAAACCCTTGCCAATTGGAATATAATGAAAATCGGCTGATTGCTGTTGGGAGAAAATATTAGAGAATAACGCTGAATAAAAAAATATAATTGATATAAAAATATTTTTAATATACCGGTTTTTATTTGGATGGCTAATCTTGTTCAATATATTTTTTGTTCTGGACATGTGTGTATATTCATTCTTAGTTGAAAATAAAAAGAGAGCTTCCCAATAAATTAGTAATATTAGGTTTAGAGTACTAAAAAAAGCAAAAGGAGTCTCAAATGCAAAATACTGAAAATCGGAACAAAAATCTTGCATGGTTTCAAAAATCAGGCATTGAAAACAAACTAAACATATTTTAAGATTATACATGAATGCTAAAAATAGTAGGACAAATTTAATGCAAGAAGATGCAACAATGAAATACGGATGGACTTACTATATTGAATAGCGCATATTAAGACCGTTCGAACTTATTGCAACTACAACAATCTTATTATTCAAATATCCGCCCTATTTCATTCCACGGCAGAACCGTGCCTTCCTTTCTTTCTTGTATTTGATCGCCTCCGTAAATAACGTATTTCTTCAGCTCTCCGCCGTCGAAAATTTTTGAAAAGAAATTCAATCCTTTAAAGTACGATTTCGAAATAGTTCTTCCCGCTTTCATTTCTATTGCGTAAAGAACGCCGTTTATCTCAAAAAGACAATCGATTTCGTTTCCGTGATTATCGCGCCAAAAATATAATTGGGGCGTTTCGCCTTTATTTGCAAAATGTTTCAGAATTTCCATTATCGCTAAATTTTCAAACAAACCGCCTTTAAGAAAATGAATTTCAGCCTGAGACGGGGTTTTTATGTCGAGCAAGGAAGATGTAATTCCGGCGTCTATGAAATATAATTTTGAGGATTTAATTAACCGTTTATTGAAATTCTTATAATAGGGTCTTAACAAATAAATCATGTACCCGGTTTCAAGAACGGAAATCCATGATTTTACAGTATTATTAGAAACTCCCGCGTCGCTTGCCAATGACGAGATATTCAATATTTGTCCGGTTCTTCCGGCACATAATTTAAGGAATTTTGCGAATGCGTTCAAATCCGTTACATTCCTAATCTGCCGCACGTCGCGTTCCAGGTAAGTCTGAACGTAACTCGGCATCCAATCAATTGCCGCTATATCTCTATCGAATACGGGAGGGAAAAATCCCCTTACAATAGACTCCGAATAATCGATAAAGTTATATTTATCTTTCAACTCGTTAATACTAAAGGGTAAGAGCCGCATTATATAGATTCTGCCTGCAAGAGATTGTGAAATGTTTTCCATAAGCAGATAATTCTGAGAACCGGTCAGAATAAATTTTGCGTTGCGGTTTGAATCGACCAGTACTTGAATATACGAAAACAATTCGGGAACCCTTTGAATCTCGTCTAAAATGATTCCTTTTTCGGCGTCTTTCAGAAAAGATTTCGGATCTTCCAAAGCAAAATCTCTTTCAGTGGGATCCTCGAGATTTTTATAAATAAACCCGGGGAAAGTCGATATCGCCAGAGTTGTCTTGCCTGCTTGACGGGGACCGAAAATAGCCGTCACTTGAAATTTTTCTGCAACAGCTTTTAATTTTTCCTCTATTTTTCTTTTTATCATAATCTTGTACAATTTCGCATTTTGATTGCAGAAATGTACAGTATTTCAAGGATATTGTCAATATTTTTGTACAATTTTGCATTTCAATTGCAAATCTGTACAAAAACATGGGTTGTAAAAATTACTGCCAATATTTAATAACGATAAAATAATTGACGATTTTCGACTCAAGTAAAAATTAGTAATGACTATTTTGTACTTGGGGTGAAAATGAGCAATTAATATACAAACAGATATAAATTTTCTACATAGTCAACGACATTATCGCTTTTGCCGTATGCAGTCTGTTTTCGGCTTCGTCGAATACAACCGATATATTTTCGTCGTCTATTACTTCGTCGGTCACTTCGTGATTTCTATCCGCCGGAAGCGCGTGCATAAGTTTTACGTCTTTATCCGCAAAACCGATTCTGCGGCGGTCGCAAATCCAATCGTGATATTTTTCCAAATTCGCAGCCATTTCCTTTTTGCATTCATCTTCGTTGTCGAGATATTCCTGAACGCCGTAGTAGCCGAATCCGCCCCAATTTTTGGGAATTACAATATGCGCGCCTTCGAATCCTTCGTCCATGTCGTTCGTGAATTTGATTGAACCTCCGCCGGTTTCGGCGTTCTTCTTCGCCTTCTCAACGATGTAATCGCTCAACGGAAATTCCTTCGGATGCGCTACGGTAACGTCGATTCCGTATCGCGGGAAGAGGAGAATTTGAGTCTGAGGAACCGAAAGCGGTTTGGCGTGAGTATCGGCGTAAGCCCAGGATATAGTTGCTTTTAAATTCTTCGTATCTCTTCCGAACTTTTCGAAGATTGTCATCAAATCCGCCAAACCTTGGAACGGGTGGTAAACGTCGTCCTGCAGCGACATTACGGGTTTAGTGGAATGCTTTGCCATTTCCGACAAGTAATCTTTACCAATGCCGTAGAAGCAGTTGCGAGATGCGATTCCGTGTCCCATCCGAGATAGAATAATCGCCGTGTCCTTAGCCGATTCACCGTGCGAGAGCTGCATTTTATCCGATGTTAAATCGTGCGCGTGACCGCCAAGCTGCGTCATTCCCGCTTCCATCGAGTTGCGCGTACGCGTTGACTGCTCGAAAAATATCATGAACAGCGTTTTCCAGGGGAGGTAAAGAGTTTCCTCTTCGTTGTAAAATTTCTCCTTTAATTCGAACGATCTCTCGAACACCGCATCGAGTTCTTCCTTCGTCCAGTCTTCGGTAGTCAAAAAATGTTTTCCTTTTAAGTCCATATTAACTCCTTTTATTTTTTAGGAACGCAGATATGTCATGATTAATCATGATTTTCGCTGATTAACTTTTTATACATTGACGAAAACACCTTTCGCTTTATTTCAGGTTTTTCGACAAAGTTTAACAATATTCCCACTTCAATTTCCGAAGCTCTGAGATAATTAATGAGTTGAGCTTCATGCTTTTGACAAATGCTTCTTTCTGCTTTCAATTCAACAATTACGCAGTTGTTTACCAAAATATCGGCATAATATTTACCAATCACATCGCCATCATAATAAACTTTAATTGGGTGCTGACTTTTGCATTTCAGTCCCAGTTTTCAAACTCAATTAATAACGCATTTTCATAAACTTTTTCAAGAAATCCGAAGCCTAATTTGTTATAGACCCTATAATATGCCTTGATTATAAGATCGGTGACGACGGTATGTTTAAAACTTTCTTTCATATAAAATCAAATCATAAGAAATCATGATTCATCATGAAAAATCAGCGTTCTATTTTCTCTGTGAAATCAGTGTTCTATCTAATACTGAGACCCGAACATAGCGTAGAACGCCGAGGCTTTCATAAGATGTTCCACGGGCGTTTTTTCATCCGGAGCGTGGGCAAGAACCTCGTTGCCCGGCCCGAAGCCGATCGTCGGTATTTTGTAATACCCGTTTATCGTAACCCCATTTGTGGAAAACGTCCATTTGTCTATAACCGGTTCCTTGTCAAACAAATCTCTAAACGCTTTTGCTCCTTTCTGCACGAGCGGATGATTTTCCTCCAATTTCCACGTTGGATAATATTTCTCCATTCCGTAAGAAAAGCCCGTGTAAGCCGTTTTCTCGTATTGCAGAAGTTCAACTTTGGCTTTTATCCCTTCGACAATTTTCTCAACTTCGTCGAGGGCGATTTTTCTATCCTCGCCCCAGGTTAAACGCCGGTCGAGGTGAATTTTAGCGTAATCGGAAACCGCGCAGAGGGACGGGCTTTTAGAAACGAATTCGGAAAGAGCTACGGAGCCTTTGCCGAGAAATTCGTCGTCGGCGAGTCTTTCGTTCAGCTTTTCAATTTCCAACGATGCGCGCGCGCCCATATAAATTGCGTTTTCACCCCGTTCGGGCGCCGAACCGTGAGCCGAAACGCCGAAAAATTCAACTTCAATTTCCATCCGTCCTCTGTGACCCCTATAAATATTGAGGTTTGTCGGTTCAGTGATTATTACCGCTTCGGGTTTAATGTTTTCCTCTTCCACCAAATACTTCCAGCATAAACCGTCGCAATCCTCTTCCATTACCGTACCGGTGACCAGTAAAGTAATATCATCGGGAACACCGATTTCTTTTAATATGCGTCCGGCTGTAACCGCCGCGACGGGACCGCCTTTCTGATCGACGCTGCCTCTGCCTTGTACGAATCCGTCTTTTATTTCGCCGCCGAGCGGATCGAAAGTCCAGTTATCAATATTTCCAATGTCAACCGTGTCGATGTGTCCGTCGATTGCTATCAATTTCGGACCATTCCCGATCCTTCCGATTACGTTGCCAAGTTTATCAATGCGCGCTTCGTCGAATCCGGCTTCTTCCATTTGCCGCTTTAATTCATTAGCCGCGCCTTCTTCTTTTGTGCTCAATGATTTTTGCCGAATCAATTTCGATAAATTTTCGGCTGTGTAATTTTCATATTTTTTTGCCAGTTCCAATATTTGCTCTGCTTTGGACATACTTTCTCCTATTTCATTCTACTAAATTTTCTAAATAATTTTTCGCCTTGAGTATAAATTTCTCTGTTAAATTTATCTTCGTCTATTTTAGTTAATTTGCCGTCGGTTAATAAAAATTCTCCGTTTGAAATTACGCATTTGGGGTTTCTTTCGAGAATGCCGTAAATATAATGACCGAAGAAATTATTTCCAGTTAACGGCGTTGGCGGAACGTAATCCCAAATAACCATATCGGCGCGGTCGCCTTTTTTAAGAATCGGATAATCGGGGAAGTATCTCTGCACAAAAGTTATTTGATCGAAATAAATTTTTTGAATAAGGCGAAACGACCGCTCAAAACTCATTCCCGAAGCGCGCATCAGAAGGAATACATTCTTCAAAGACTTGCCCGGATTTCCGTGCATACCGTCGGTTCCCATCAGCATTGGAATTGCTTCGTTGTATGCGAAGAAATCCGGGGTGCCTACGGAATTGTTCATATTGCTGTCCGGATTAAAAGCCACCGCCGCGCCGCACTCGTCAATCTTGTTCAAATCAGAGTTAGTTAAATAAATTCCGTGAGCCAAAATGCTTTTCACGTCAAGCAGATTGTTCTTCAGCAGTCTATCAACCGGAAATTTACCGCTTACTTCTTTGCTCAAAGCTCTGTCGATTGCGTCCTCGCAAAGGTGGATGTGAATTCCGAGATCGTATTCGTTCGCAATTCGCGAGGCGTCTTCTAACGTTTCGTCGGATACAGTAAATGAAGCGTGAAGACCTAACATTCCTCTAACATTATCGCTATCCAATCTGCCGATAAAATCGGCGTTTTCAATCAAACTTTTCTGGGATATGCTCGAACCGTTCCGGTCGGATGTTTCGAAACAGAGAACGCCTCTCAAATTATTTTCTATCAATTCAGCGGCTATAACGTCGAGGCTGCCGTAAATAAATGATGGGGAAATATGGTGATCGAACAAATAAATTGCGCCGGATTTTATCGACTCGGCGGCAGCCATTTTTACCGAAGCCCGCACCATATCTTCCGTTAAAGCTTTATCTAATTTCCACCATAAATTTTTTAATATCGAGTGGAAATCATCCGTAGAGCCTTTAATATTAAGCCCTTTAGCCAATCTCGAATAAAAATGATCGTGAAAGTTTACAAGCGGAATAGTAACTACCGCTCCTTTGGCGTCATAAGAATTATTATGAGCTTTATGTGCAAAATTCAAATAATTGGCAAAGTCTTTCTTGATTATATTTGAAATCACTCCTTTTTCTATTCGAATATCTCCGAAAAAGGGTTTCACTTTAGAACCGTTTGGAGAACACACCCAAGCGTTCTCAATTCTAAAAGATTTCATTTTTTTCTCTCTTTCTATTAAAGTAACGACGCTCGCGGATTCCAATATTCCGCGGCACAATCGCAATTAATAATTTTCAGCTTCTTAAATATTACTATAATCTTTTGCGAAACTTTCTTTTGTCAGTTATTCAAAGGTTTCTACTATTAAATTCTTCTATTAATTTATCCCACACGGGAACAACGCTAAATCTATCGCTCCAGTAGTTTTCATCGTACCACTGAGCGTTAAGTTCCTCAATATCCTTGCCTTGCTGCTCAACCCAAGTAAAGTATTTCAAATTATGAATTTGTTTTTTATCATAATATGATAATTCCTTGAAGTAATCAATCGACTGTTTTTGAATAACGCCATGGAAATCAACCGCGGCTTCGGTCTCAGTGTAAGCGCCTTTCGATTGATTCATTTCATCCAAGCGCGAGCGGTACATTTCGACCGAATCGGTGAACACGGTAAATATGATGTCGTTTTCGTTCATCTCATAGTACTTAGCGAGTTTAACCGCGCTCAAAAAATTTGACGCCGAAGAAATTCCCATCAACGATAATTTATCGATATCGAAATTATTTACTCCGAGCGAAGAAAGAAACTCAACTCCTTCCGGCTCGTTAAATAATCTGATCAATCTCAGCGGGTCTTCGTCGTCTATTGCGGCAACGCAGTCGGTGTTCTTTACATTATGTATCCAGGGAATGTGTTTATCGCCGATGCCTTCAATGCGGTGACCGCCGTAACCGCTCATCAGCAGAGTAGGACATTGCAGAGCTTCCGAGGCAACAACTTTAATCAGCGGATTGAGAGTTCTCAAATAATCCCCTGCGCCAATTGTGCCCGCGGAACCGGTTGCGGATACGTATCCGCTTAAACGGGAGTTATTTGTTTTAATTTTGTCGAACACTTTCTCGATTGCGCTGCCGGTTACGGTATAATGCCAGATGCAGTTGCCGAATTGGTCGAATTGATTGAAAATTAAATACTCATCGCTCTCGGCTTCCAGTTCGTGGCATTTGTCGTAGATCTCTTTAACGTTACTTTCGCAACCGGGAGTCGCGTACACTTCGTCGGCTATATTTTTCAACCAATCGAAACGTTCCCGGCTCATTTCTTCGGGTAAAATTGCAACGGAATGAACGCCGAGCAATGCGGAATTGAAAGCGCCGCCGCGGCAGTAATTACCCGTCGAAGGCCAAACGGCTTTGTGATAATTCGGATTAAACCTGCCTGTAACCAAATAAGGAGCCAGGCATCCGTAGGTTGCGCCAACCTTATGCGCTCCGGTGGGAAAGAACTTTCCCGTCAATCCTATAATTCTTGCCTTTACTCCGGATATTTCTTTCGGAATTTCGAAAAAGTTTGTCTCTCCGATTCCGCCGGTTTCAATATCATTCTGCCAGTTGATCCTGAATAAATTCAGCGGATTGATTTCCTGCATTCCGATGTTTTTTAATTCTTCTTTTATCGGTTCCGGTATTGTTTCAGGGTTTTGGAGCTGTTTGAATGTCGGCAAGGTTATTTTTTTCTGTCGCGCTCTTTCGAGCGTTAATTCTAAATTTTTCTCATCCTCAATTTCCCATTTCCACTCTTCCATAAAATCTCCGTAATAGTAGTAAAATAAGTCTTTTTTTAATTGTCATAAGGCAAAAATAACCAATTAAATTGACAAATATGAGCGATTTATTTTTCATCTAAAATCCTTTTTAAACTTTCATCAATATTTTGCGGAGCGAGTCCGATGGATAATAATTTTGTTATATCCAGAGAAACATCCCGAACTTGATATGGTATTCCGGATTCCGACATTAATTTCGGAATGAGAAGGTTTTCGTCAAACCCGGCGGCGAGGCAGAGCTTCCGACCCATTTCAAACCGCGAGAGTCGTTCCGGTCCGCCGAAATTAAGCGTTTCATTGTTAACGCCGGATTCAATTAATTTACCGATAAGCCGGGCGGCATCGGATAATTCAATCGGCGAGCGGTATTGGTCGGTAAATAACTCAACTTGATTTCCGTTTTTCAATTTATCATAGATATTGCCGAAATGATTTGTTGAGTGGTTTAATCCGAATCCGTACATCAGCGCGGTTCTTAAAATGATGAAATTATCCGCGGCGGATGAAATTTTCAATTCGCCCATTAATTTGGTTTCCGCATAAAATGAAATGGGAACGAGTTTGGAATTTTCGTTAAGCAAAGAACCGCGGTAACCTGCATAAACAAGATCGGTGGAAGTGTAAATGATTAGCGAGTTCAGCCTTGCCGAAAGCGCGGCGAGTTTTTCGCTCGCTTTTACGTTTGCGTCGTAAACATATTTTTTCGGCAACTTATCCGCCTCCGCTGCTTTTGAAATAGCCGCGTTGTGAATAATAACCTCCGGGCGGAAGTCCGCAACAATTTTTTCCAATTTTGCGTAATCAGTCAAATCGCATTGAACGGAATTAAATTCAAGAGCGTTCCCCGGATTTGTGTGATAGAAGGACAGAATATCAAACTTTTTTGATAGTTCAATATTCAGATATTGACCGAGCAGTCCGCCGCCGGATGTGATTAAAACTTTTAAGGCAGACATATTTTGCCCAGTATTGTGGAACGGCTTGCTCCCGTTGCGCGGGGAATGTTGGAATGATTTCCGGAAATTGTTTCGTTAGCGAGAACAGCGAAACAGATTGCTTCTTTCGCATCGGAACTTACGCCAATTTCGTCAATCGCTTTAACCTCAACTTGACCGAATTTTTCTTTCAGCAGCTTCAGCAGAAATAAGTTTTTCGCTCCGCCTCCGCTAATAATCAGTTCGTCTAATTCGCACTCTTTTTTTAAGTATTTTTCGTAATTCCGGTATATTCCGTACACGGTAAAATTCGTTAAAGTATTCAGCCAATCTTCATGCGGAACGGAGGAAAATTCATCTAAAAGCGGAGAGATAAAAGATTCTCCGTAATATTCCCGTCCGGTTGATTTGGGCGGTCCCGCTTCAATGAAATGGTCTTTAATTACAAGAGCATTGAACAAATTCTCGTCAAATTTTCCGCTTTCTGCAATTTCTCCGTCAGTATCAAGTTTTTTATTAAAAAACCGTTTAACCGCAAAATCAATTAACATATTTGCCGGGCCGGTATCGAAAGCAATTACGTTGTCAACCGTGCAGTTTGATTTTAGTAATGTAATGTTTGCTATTCCGCCTAAATTCAATAGCGCTCTGTTTAACTTATCCGAACGGAAAACGATGTAATCAAAGTAGGGCACGAGCGGAGCGCCTTGTCCGCCGAGCGCTACGTCCCCGGTGCGGAAATCCCCGACAGTGATCGCTCCCGTAAGTTTTGCCAGAACCGCCGGGTCTCCGATTTGCAATGTGGAAGATGTTGAATAATTTCCGAACGGATCTCCGTTTGGCAGATGATGAATCGTTTGTCCGTGAGAACCGATTAAATCAACGTCGGTTAATTCGAATTTTGTTTGGAAGCACAATTCATTTATCGCTTCAAGATAAATTTGAGGTATAACAAAATTCAATCTGCAGATATCTTCAACGTTCGAAGTTTCAGGCGAGGAGTTTTCAAATATCATATCTCTAATTTCCGGCGGGAAGGGATATTCGATGAACCCGAGCAAGTCGAGTTTTGTTTCCGTTCCGTTTCCCGAAATTTTAATCAGCGCAGCGTCCACCGCGTCAACAGATGTGCCGGACATTAACCCGACGACAAATTTTTCGTTTTTCTTGTTTAATTCAATTAATGTTTTCATAACTTCGCAATAAATATCTGACGCTGTAATTTAAATAATTAAAACTAAAAATGATTGTTTTACAGTACACAGACAAAGCGAATGGATAGCTTTCAAAGAATGCAATTTGGACGGTCGTATGGATGTCCGCGGGACGCTGTGCGTATGTTTGTGTGATTGTACTAAGAACGCTGTTTTCGTTTGAAGAGTTCAAAATTACTTCCGACAACCATTCATACCTAATCCCTTATTTAAACCCTGATTTCTTTTTGAACCATATAAGACATATAAGGTCATAAAAGTCCCGATTTATATTTTCTTATATGCCTTATATGGTTTAAGGAATGCGAATTAAAAGAATTGATGATTGATGACTGATGATTGCGAATGTTAATGATTTTCCTTTCTTCATCCATTCATCCTAAGTCAATTTTAAGATTCGCATCCGCAAAGTTTCTTCATCCATCCATACCTAATCCCATATTAAAGTCGCGCATACATTCATACCTATCTCAGATTAAAACCGCGTTTTCTTTTGAACCATATAAGTCATATAAGGACATAAAAGTTCCGGCTTATATTTTCTAATATGGTTAACAAAAAAGTCAATTTAATCCGCAAAAATCATCAATCCAATATTTTATCCGCGTGGAGCAAATCGCCGAATAATTCGTCTTTAATAGACTCGGCGTTTTTCTGAGAGTTGGACAAAGCTTCAATAATATAACGGTTGGCGATAAATACTTTTCGTTCGTTTTCTTCGGCTTCTTCCAATATTTGGTAACCAATATAAAGATAACTGTATAATTCAACTAAATCCTTTGCGGCTACGTCTTGAAATACTGTATCCTTTTTAGAGACAACATATTCGAGGCAATCGAGAAATATCTCACGGATATTCTTAAGCATTAAATTGAGTCTATCAAGAGCGCCTTTATAAACCTTAGAAGATTTTTCCTCAAAATACCGCTCGAGCACATCGTTAATTACACCGCCGCTTGCGGCTACAATCTGCAATTGTGACGTTCCCTCGTAAATATTAGTAATTCTCGCGTCGCGAGCAAGGCGTTCAACTTTGAACTCTCTCATGTAACCGGTTCCGCCGTGAATCTGCAGCGCGTCGTAAGTTATTTTATTGGACGTTTCGGCAATCACATATTTGCACATTGGGGTCAAAAGGTTTGCCACTTTAGTAACGGCTTTAAGCCTCTGCATTTCGTCTTTAAACGGCTCTCCTTTTTCTTTCAGAAGTTTAATTTTAGCTTCGAGTTTCTCCTTCATATCCACGTAAACAGCGGTACTGTAGAAAAGAGTTCTGCAAGCTTCAAGATTTATTTTCATATCGAGAAGCATATTAGTGACAACCGGAATTTCGTATATCGGTTTTCCGAACTGCTCGCGCTCTTTAGCGTACTTTAGAGCCTCTTCGTAGGCTGCTTGACTAATTCCGAGCGCCTGCGCCGAAACGCCCATACGCGCGCGGTACATCAGATCGAGCACATATTTAATTAAACCGAATTTACGTTTTCCCACTAACTCGGCGGGAGTGTCGTTAAACTGCAGTTCGCAAGTCGGCGAACCATGAATGCCGAGTTTGTGTTCGATGCGGCGGACTTTCACGGTATCGTCGCCGAAACAGACAAACATGCTCAGACCTCTTCCGTCCTTCGTTCCCGCTTCGCTCCTCGCAAGCACCAATAAAACGTCGCCGTTGCCGTTGGTAATAAATCTTTTCACTCCTTTAAGCCGCCAGTTCCCGGACTCATCCTGATATGCGTGAAGTTTACAAGCCTGCAGATCGCTCCCCGCGTCCGGCTCAGTAAGAGCCATAGCGCCGGTATATTCTCCGGTTGCAAATTTCGGAAGATATTTCTTTTTCTGTTCTTCATCACCGAACTTATTTATAGTATCGGCAATATCCTGCAGACCGAAAATATTCATCAGGGAAGCGTCGGCGCGGGAAACCATCTCCACCGCCATCATGTAAATTGTGAAGGGGAAATTAAGTCCTCCGGCATCTCGTGGAAGAATCATTCCCAGCAAATCGGCTTGAGCTAAGCGCTCCAAATTTTCTTTTGTACCCTGTGCGTACTCAACCTTTCCGTCATTGTAATGTGCACCTTCGTTGTCTACGTCGGCGGCTCTTTCCGCTATAAAATTGCCTGAAATATCTCCCACAATTCCCAGCACGTGCCGGAAATTTTCCATTGCGTCTTCGTAATTTTTGGGGGCGTAATCAAATTCTTGCGCCTGCTTGTATCCATCCTCGGCAATTTCGAGAACTTCTCTCAAATCCAATCTATCGAAATGAAAAATAATATCTTTGTTTTCGGTGAAAAAATTCGGCATCTCTTCCTCTACTTCAATTTATGTTTAAGAATATCGATGAACTTTGGAATTACATCTTCCGCATTGCCTACAATTCCATAATGGGCAATTTTAAAAATGGGAGCTTCGGGATCGCTATTAATCGCGATAATTTTTTTCGATTCCTGCATTCCGGCTCTGTGCTGAATGGCGCCTGAAATTCCAACGGAAAATATTAGTTTCGGACGAACGGTAACGCCTGTCTGACCAATCTGCCTTTGCGGAGAAATAAATCCCGCGTCAACCGCAGCGCGGCTTCCGGCAACTTCGCCTCCGACCGTTTCTGCTAATTTATGAACGAGTTTAAAGTTTTCTTTCGAACCCAAACCGTAACCCCCGGCAACAATAATGGAAGCCGCCTTCAGATTTACTTTTCTTTCTTCCCTGTGCTGCTCGATAATTTTTATTATTTCATCTTCGGGATTAGTTTCATAAGGAATTTCAGTTGTTTTCACCGGATTCGGATTTTCCGTTTGATGCATTTCCATAACGCCTTCGCGTACCGTCGCCATCTGCACGGGATTATCGGG
>CAYNUJ010000044.1:0-18806 GCA_964400095.1 uncultured Melioribacteraceae bacterium | reverse complement strand
ACTGAGGTTGACTTTTTACCAAAATTCTTTCGATGAAAGTAAGAAAATATTGTTAATAAAGTAAATTATGGAGTACAGATAAAACTTTTATGGTTAAGTTAACGAGCAATTTTGCAAAAAAAATTAGTAGAATTAATTTATTTTTATTCCTATATTTATTTTGCAGCAGCAGTGTTTTAGCCCAAATAAATATAAATTCATTTGGAGTTGATTTTGGAATAATTCATGATGTTGATCCCAATTCAGAATTTATTGGCAATAATCCGGTGTTGTTTCCGGAAGCGTATTTAGGCTTTGATTTAATTGAACATTACTTAAATTTGAAAGTTAGTTTGGGTTACTGGGATGATGGAAGAGGTAAATCAAAAAGTGAATCGCAATATTCTTACACACCGAATTTTTCATACTCCGGTTTTGTAATTAATGCAGAAATGATTTACTTAACGCCGGATTTCAATCCCAACCATCCTTCTCCGCTAAGATTTCTCGCGGGTTTATCCTATCAACATATTTCAGCGAAAGATATTACGCTATATGAATCAGATACTATACAAAAGAATAATTTTACCGATAATATTTTCTATTTTGATACCGGTTTGGAACTCCATTTTTTTATCCAAAAATATTTGTCTCTATTCACAAAGGGGTTAGTATATCTCCAATTGAATAATGATGAAAAACGTAATTACAAATCCCCCAGGTTCCAAATAAGTCTGGGATTGAATTATCAGTTTGGAAATTAGGCGAATTTTGAATTAAGTTTTTCAAATATAATAAATGTCCGCTAGCAATTGCGCTTTTTATCATACGTCGCTTATATTTGAATTATTAATTACCTTTAATACAATAATGGAAGGAGCCACAATGCCCAAATGCGAATTTACTTTCCCGCCTCCTCAAGATATTGAGGAGCAGAAGAAGAAACTTACGGCGGAATTGGAGAAGATTAACGGCAGCGTAGAATTCAAAGACGCCAAAGCGGAGTTTAGCGTTAAGTTCGGATCGATGATTTCCATTGCAGGCAGTATTCATTTCCGCGAGGATGATATTTTAGTGCAGATTGACGAAAAACCTGGATTTATTAGCTGCGAGATGATTGGCAGTGAAATAAAGAAATTTTTTATCGAAATGTAAAGAATTCCCGATTTATCATTAGTAATAACGAACATTGCCGGAAAGCGGGAAATATCAATCCCGGTATAGAGCGGAAAGAAAAGATTCACGCGGAGATTAAATTCTAATATATTTTTCATTTTCTTTAAATTGCTTTAATCCTAAATTATTCGTATCATAAAACAGTTTTACAATTGATTAATTAAACGGCGGGGTGAAACATGAAAGAAGTTCACGACTTCACTACTCCTCGAAATTTGTATGAAAAACTTATTCGGGATTCCGAGAGATTAGATACGGAAGTCAATGGGGATAATTTATTCAATTTTCTGGCAACGGCACATCAACTTAAAGCGTGGATTAAAAATTCTCCTATGGCTCGGCACGAAACAATAAAAAGAATGCTAAGAAAAGCCTCGGGCGATGAAAACATGAAAAATTGCACGGCTATTCTTGAGGGGAAAAAGCATTTTGTTATCGGGTTCGGAGAAAACTATTCCAATCCTGTTCTAATTATTGCCGAACAGAAATATGACCCGTTAGAATTTAAGAATAATATTTTGGGAATCTTCGAGGTATATTTTTCATCTAAATAGTCCGTTCCGCCGGCAGATATTTTCTTCTGCCGGCTTTTTTCATTGCAAAGATTTAATCTTTCCTTTAAATTTCCATTCCTTATGAAAGAAATTAATTTCAAAAAATATACAGGCGCGGGCAACGATTTTATTCTTATTGACCGCCGAAACAACGAAGACTTAAATCTTCAAACGGAGGCGATACAAATGCTATGCGACCGTAGGTTCGGCGTGGGCGCCGACGGTGTATTGTTGATAAGTCCGGATGACAGACACAATTTTGATATGGAATATTTCAACGCCGACGGTACGGGGGGAATGCTTTGCGGAAACGGCGCGAGATGCGCTTTACACCATGCTTACAGAACAGGACTGGCGGACTTACCGATTACTTCTTTTACTTGTTCCGGATATGAATATTCAGGGGGGAAAATCGACGAAGAAATATTTAAATTCAAACTTAATAAACCAAAATTTATTCATGATGAATTTACGGTTAAGATCTTGGGGCGCGAATTGAAGGGATTTTATGTTTATACCGGGGCTAATCATTTTGTAATTGATTTCGAGAGTGTTTTGAATAAATTTAAATTAAATGATGTTCCATTTGAGCGTTTCAATGTAGAGCTTTTTGGAAAGGAGATTAGAAAATCCGATCAATTTAATCCCGAAGGTACAAACGTGAATTTTGTTTACAGAAGCAATAATAAAAATTTTATACGAACATTTGAAAAAGGAGTTGAAGGAGAAACATTAGCTTGCGGAACCGGCGCGTCAGCCGCAGCCTTATTCCTTAATTCTAAATTTAATGTCCCGTCGCCGGTAAATTTAATCACTAAAACCGGTATTGTTTTAACCGTTTCTTTTGAGAGAAACAATAATGAATTTAGCGATATTTGGCTATCGGGACCAGCTAAAAAAGTATTCGAAGGAATTTATAAATTATAGGAGAAAATTTATGTCCAAGGTTCTTTTTACCGCAAAATATACTATAGAATCTGAAAAAATTAACGAATTTGAGAAAATTATTTCCGAATTAAAAAACCATTATGAAGGTAATGAAGAGGTCAATTATAAAATTTATAAAGTGAGCGGTAAAAAAAATACGTTCAAAGAAATTTATGAGTACGCCAATAAGGAAGTTTGGGAAAAATCTGACGATGAGGAGAACGAGGGAATTGATATATTAATGTCGCAATTGTCAGACTTAATTGTTTCAAAAACAACAGAATATTCAACTCTTTTTGAACTTGAATAGAAAGGTTAAATATGTTTGAATATAGGGGCGCCGTTCATGTCCATTCTATTTTTTCCGACGGTTCGGGGAAAATAGAAGATATAATTCAAGCTGCGCACGAAACGGATTTGGATTTCGTCATTCTTACAGATCATAACACGCTTAGGGCGAAAGCGGAAGGTTACGAAAAATGGTACGGCAATACTTTGCTTTTAGTCGGAACGGAAATAAACGATAAAGAAAATAAAAACCATTACCTCGCTCTCGGAATTGATAAACCTTTCTCAACAAGACAACCCGCAAAAGACTACGTAAGCAAAGTGAAAAAAAGCGGAGGAATCGGCTTTATAGCGCATCCGCATGAAAAACGTTCTTCCATGAAAGAGCATCCTCCTTATCCATGGACCGACTGGGAGATAGACGATTTCAACGGAATTGAAGTTTGGAACCATATGTCCGAATGGATGGAGGGATTAACGGAACAGAATAAATATAATTATTTTGTCCATCCCCTCCGCTCAATTGTTTCTCCCTGCGCCGAAACGCTTGAGGTTTGGGATAAACTTAATTTGAAGCGAAAAGTTATAGGCATTGGAGGAGTTGACGCACACGCGCATAAAGTGAATCTCCTCGGTTTTGTTGAAGTTGAAGTCTTTCCTTATAAAATATTATTTAAATCCATCCGCACGCATATTTTATTGGATAAAAAATTAAGCGGAAAGAATAGACCGGAGAATTTGCAAAGCGACATTTCTCTTTTTTTGAACGCTTTGCGCGATGGCAGATGTTTTTTCTCGAATTTCTATCACGGCGATGCTTCCGGATTCAGATTCTTCGCCGAAAATGAAGACGGCATTTTCAATATGGGCGATAAAATTGCTTCCGGAGGAATAACAAAATTGAAAGTACTTATTCCGGACCATTCCGCCGATATTAAATTGATTTTTAATGGCAGCGAAATCGAATCGGTGAATAATAGAGAAGCGGAGTTCAGAGTATCGTCTGACGGGGTTTATAGAATTGAGGTTTATTCCGGAAACAGAGCCTGGATTTATTCTAATCATATTAGGATAGGAGTTTAAGATTTATTATTTTAATTGCTCTTAAATTATCTGAATTTATAACTATAAAAGGGACTTGAAGTGTTAGCAAAAAAGAAAAAAATATCTAAGAGACATATCAAAGAAGATAAGTTAGTTACTACATATGTGAATGCAAAAGAATTTTATGAAACGTATCAGCAGAAAATATTCATTGGCGCCGCCGCGTTAGCTGTAATAATTGTTGCGGTTCTTTTATATGCGAATAAAATGGAAGAAAACAACGCCAAAGCCGCGAACGAACTCTCCAAAGTTATTCCTCTCTATAATACAAAATTATATCAGCAGGCTATTGATGGAAATCCGGCTAACAATATTATCGGATTGAAAAAAATAGTTGATGAGTACGGCAGTACGGACCAGGGCGAAAATGCTAAAATATTTCTTGCAAACAGTTATTATTTTCTCGGAGAGATTGACAATGCTCTAAAATATTACGAAGATTATTCGGGAAGCGTAGCAACATTCAAAGCGACCGCTTATGCCGGTATGGCGGCGTGTTACGAAGCAAAAGACGAATTTGAATTGGCTGCGGAATACTACAGCCAAGCCACTTATGTGACCAAGGAAAATCCCCAAATACCTAATTATCTCTACCGTGCGGGGGTTAATTACTACAAAACAGGCGACAAAGAAACAGCTAAAAAATTCTTCATGACGATTAAAAACGATTACAGTAAATCCGATTATGTCGCTCAAGCGGAGAATTATTTGGAATTGATATCATAATTTGTTCAACTAAATAGAAGGAGCGCTCAATGAAAAAACTTTTTTTCGCATCAATAATGATTGCTTTTGCATTAGTTAGCGTGAAAGCTCAAAATGTAGGAGTATCAGCCTATTATAATGTCCCGTCATTCGAACAGGATTCAGTATTATCAGGTTTGATTTCTATACGAGGCGCTAATTATCATCCCGACCTATTAGGCGACGGTGTTTCCGCTATTGGCGTTACCAGTTATCCGTATCACACGGTATCTGTATTTGCCGCGGCTGGTAACGATTCAATAGAATTAAAATGGACTTCTCCTCCAACTCCCGAAGCGTCCGGTTCTTCGCCTAGGTTTGTTGTTTTCGGCGATTTGGATAATGACGGACTAAACGAAGTTATTTTCCAGTTAGCCGGAGTAGGCGTAGCGGTTTATGAATGGGACGGAGTTCCCGGAAGCTGGAATTTTGGCGATACGCCTTCTCAAGTAGTAAATTTTGAAACTCTTGCCGGCGCCTCCAATGCCGGTAACGCCGAATATATGGAAGTTCTTGACGTTGACGGCGACGGAAATAATGAATTGCTTATCGCTCTTAATTCTACGCCAAATGAGAATGACATGTACTATGTTGTAAGCGCAAATGGAAATTGGGTTACAGGCAATCCGATTTTTTCAACATTTAATTTGGAAGCTTCATTCAGACGTACCGATTTAGAAAAATGGGGAATTAGCGGCGGAAGCCCTTACGCTCTTATTGCGGCAAATTTCGACGGCGTCGGAAATCATGAAATTCTGCTACATAATTGGAATCTTAAAAATGTAGTTCCGATTACTGTTCCCGCAGCCGATACTTATCAGCTTTCCGATACAACAAACGAACAGCAGAATATTTTCCTCGGCGATAATATTGACGATGTAGCTTTATTCTCAGGCGTTGCGGCTGACATAGACGGCGACGGACGAGAAGAAGTTTATCTTCCTACTTACCCGGGACAAGACGGCAACGGCGATAGAATCCATAAAGGATGGCTGCATATGATCTCTTACAATTCCGGCGAATCTACGTCTGAAATCACCAGCCAGAATGTAACTTTATTGGATATGAGCGCGGTTTCCGGTCAATCTCAATTTGGCATAGGTTACGGCGACCTTGATAATGACGGCAAGATGAATATTTATGTCGGCGGCGGGTACGGAATTAATATTACCTCAGCCGAATTCCAAGGCGGCGATAAACGCGACGTTAATAATTGGGTATTTGAAAATATTTATACTAATTCGGAAATTTACTCGAAAATCACTTATAAAGATTCTTCCGGAGTAAATGATACATCTTATACTTACAATACCGCGTTTGTTTCAAAATTATTTGCTAAAAACACCGACTTCGATAAAGACGGTCATCAGGATATAATAATGCCGTATCAGGGCTTAAACGACAGCACAACTATTATGACGATAACCTGGAACGGTTCATCATACGATACCGTAAGTACAAAAATAAGAAACCCGAGAGCTTGGGGTTTGAGAATTCTTGAAGCCGATTTCGGCACAGGCGTCAAATCTAAGGAAATTGCGATTATTACTCCCAAGGATTATAAACTTGAGCAAAATTATCCAAATCCTTTTAACCCGACTACTACAATTCGTTTCAGCTTACCGGTGAAAAACAATGTAACTTTAGCGGTTTATGATATGCTGGGACAGGAAGTTAAAACCCTGCTTGCGAATCAGTTGTTTGCAAAAGGTTCTTTCGAAGTTGCTTGGGACGGAACGAATAATTTCGGCGTGAAAGTTTCAAGTGGAAATTATATCTACACGTTAAAATTCGGCAATTTCCAAATTTCAAAGAAAATGACTTTGCTTAAATAAAATTGTAAATAAGAAATTAAAAATGAAAGTCATCTAAAAGCCGGGCGGAAGTTCGGCTTTTCTATTTTAGAGCGGGATTCTTGAATGGATGGATGATTGTATGATTGTATGATTGTTCGCCAATGTAGAATCGGTCATCATACACCCAACGAGGAAAATGTCCGTCATCGCGAGCGAAACGGAGTGCAGCGACGCGATCTGTTTCATTATTTACCACATTTGGAATTGTGTAAATGCTTGAATGATTTATTCCGTCTGTCATTTTGACGATCCCGACGTATTTTGTCGGGAGAGGAGAAATCTGTTTTGCTCAAAATTCCTTTTTTACTGCGGAGACGCAAAGACGCGGAGGAATATTGAACACAGATGACGTAGATCAGGCAGATTTGCACTGATGGGGAAAAGGCAATTCAGCCGTTTAACAATTCAGCAGCAAATTTCCGCAGAAAGGTTTTGTCCGTTTTAGGTATTCTTCATTCGCGTAACTTGTCCCGATGTTTTTTATCGGGATTCGCGGCTTTTCCATTTCACCTCAGAGACGGTCAAATTTGGATGATTGGATGATTGTTTGCAGAACGCTGTGCGGATGATTGGATGATTGTTCGCCGACGACGTCTTGGACATCATACTTATAACCAAGGGAAAAGCCCGTCATTGCGAATCCGGCGGATGCCGGATGAAGCAATCTGTTTTGCTAAATATTCCCTTTTAATCGCGGAGACGCAAAGGCGCGGAGGAATATAGAAAACCATTCTCTTTTGTGTCAAAATATCCGATAAGATATTTTTTTCGGAATATTAGCCTCCGTTTTAATAAATTACGAGGTCTAATTATGATTTAATTTTACGGAGCGCTAAATGGCAGATACTTCGGATTTCAGGAATGGTCTGATTATAAAATTTAAGAACGATCTCTATACAATTACAAGCTTTCAACACGTTAAGCCTGGCAAAGGGGGAGCGTTTGTACGCTCGACGCTGAAAAATATGAGAACCGGACGCGTGCTCGACAATACTTTCCGGGCGGGGGAATCGATTGAAGTTGTTAGAGTTGAAAGAAGAAAGTATCAGTATTTGTATAAAGAATCGGGCGGTTTTGTTTTAATGGATAACGAAACTTACGAACAGATTACCGTATCCGAAGAGATGTTCGGCGACGGAGCGAAATTTCTGAAGGAAGGGGATGAAGTTGAATTGCTTGTGGATGATTCAGAGCAGATTATTTCGGTTGATGTTCCTATTTTTGTTACGCTGAAAGTAACGCAGACCGAACCGGGTTACAGAGGAGACACCGCTACTAACGTGATGAAGCCCGCTACATTGGAAACGGGCGCCGTAATTAACGTCCCTTTATTTGTTAACGAGGGGGAAGTTCTGAAGATTGATACACGAAGCGGAAATTATGTTGAAAGAGTAAAAAAGTAAGGTATAAAATGGATTTAGCATTAATAAAAAAATTGATTAAAGTGGTTGAAAACAGTGAAATCACTGAGTTTTCGGTTCAAGAAGGAGAGCTTAAAATTAAGATTTCTAAAAATGGATCGGGACAGATAAACCAAATTTCTTTGCCTCAGGCGCAAATGAATGCGGCGCCCGCTCCGGCGGTTTCGGAAACCCCGGCATCTGAAAAAACTCCCGAAACTCCTTCTGAAGATGAAAATCTATACGAAGTGAAATCTCCCATCGTCGGTACTTTCTATCGCGCTCCGGCTCCCGACGCGGATTCCTATGTTCATGTGGGAGACAGTGTATCTTCGGGTTCTGTGCTCTGTATTGTAGAGGCAATGAAATTAATGAATGAAATTGAAAGCGACGTCTCCGGGAAAATTGTTAAAATTCTGGTGGATAACGCCACTCCGGTTGAATATAACCAGCCTCTATTTTTAATTAAGCGCGATTAATTCCTAAACATCCGAGGTTAAATTGTTCAAGAAAATTTTAATTGCCAATAGAGGGGAAATTGCCCTAAGGGTAATAAGGACTTGCAAAGAATTAGGAGTTGAAACAGTAGCCGTTTATTCCGAAGCGGACAGAGACTCGCTCCACACCTACTTAGCCGACGAAGCCGTTTGCATCGGTCCGGCTCAAAGCGCTGAAAGCTATCTGAAAATTCCAAGCATCATTGCCGCTGCACAGGTAACCGGAGCGGACGCAATACATCCCGGTTACGGATTTCTGGCTGAGAACGCTGATTTTTCAGAAATATGTTCCGATTCGGAAATAAAATTTATCGGTCCCTCGCCGGATATGATTAACCGCATGGGAGATAAAGCCGAAGCTAAGGAAACCATGAAAAATGTCGGCGTGCCGGTAGTACCGGGTTCCGACGGAGTTGTAAGCGAAATTTCGGAAGCGAAAAAAATTGCCGGAGAAATTGGTTATCCGGTTATGCTTAAAGCCTCCGCCGGCGGCGGGGGAAAGGGCATGAGGATTGTAAGAGCCGAAAACGAACTCGAAGCCGCGTTTATAACGGCTTCCAACGAAGCGCTCGCAGCGTTCGACAACGGCGATATGTATGTTGAAAAATTTATTGAAAATCCGAGACATATCGAAATTCAGGTAATGGGCGATAGTTTCGGGAATGTGTATCACTATGGAGAACGCGACTGCACGGTTCAGCGCCGTCATCAAAAACTAATCGAGGAATCTCCCTCCCCGGTTCTTACAGATGAAAAAAGAACACAAATGGGAGAAGCGGCGGTTCTCGGCGCGAAAGCCGTTAATTACGAAGGCGCCGGAACGGTTGAGTTTATTGTTGATAAAGATTTGAATTTTTATTTTATCGAAATGAACACGAGAATTCAAGTTGAGCATCCGGTAACTGAGATGATTAACAACGTCGATCTGATTAAACAGCAAATCCTTGCCGCGGCGGGCGAAAAGATTGATCTGCCTCCGGTAAAACCGCTGGGTCACGCTTTTGAATTCAGAATTAACGCCGAAGACCCTTCACACAATTTCCGTCCTTCTCCCGGACATATTGAATATATCCATTTCCCCGGCGGATTCGGCGTAAGGATTGATTCTCATGTTTATAACGATTACGACATTCCTCCGTATTACGATTCTTTAATTGCGAAATTAATTGTTTGGGGCAATACCCGGGAACAGGCAATTGCGCGCGCAAAAAGGGCGTTCGAGGAATTTAATGTCGAAGGAATTAAAACTACTATTCCTTTTCACCAGCAGGTATTGAAAAACGAAGATTTCATTAGCGGAAATTTTGACACATCATTTATAGATAAACATTTTAATTCGTAGAGAGGTAAGCAATGAATTTTCCGGAAAATTTAAAGTACACTAAAGAACATGAATGGGTTAAAGTTGACGGCGGAGACTGTTACATCGGGATTACCGACTTCGCGCAGAGCGAATTAGGCGATATTGTTTTTGTGGATATTGATCCCGATTTGCAGGAAATTACCGCCGAAGAATCTTTCGGAACGATTGAAGCGGTAAAAACCGTTAGCGACCTTTTCGCTCCGGTGAGCGGAAAAGTTTTGGAAATAAATCCTAAATTGGAAGACGAGCCGCAATTGGTTAATTCCGACCCCTACGGCGAAGGATGGATTGTTAAAATAGAACTCGGCAACCCGGAGCAGGCGAACGTACTGTTGGACGCCGCGGCTTATAAAGCGCTGATAGGACAATAAAATTTTATGTTTTCTGTTATTCCGGGACGGCTCAATTTATTGATTCTTTTCCCTGCGCCCTCCCGGGATGCATTTAAAACAATCCGTTTTAAAAATGGCGCTTATATATGAAGCACGATCAGATGATTTTGATATTGGACTTCGGTTCTCAATATACTCAGCTAATTGCGAGAAGAATAAGAGAAGCGAAAGTTTATTCCGAAATTTACCCGCATAAATTTCCACTCGATAAAGTAAAGGATTTGAATCCCAGCGGTATAATTTTATCCGGCGGTCCCCTTAGCGTTTACGATGAAGATGTCCCGACCGTATCCCCGGAGCTATTTGAATTGGGTATCCCGATTTTGGGAATTTGCTACGGGCTGCAGCTTCTCACAAAACTGCTCGACGGGAAAGTTGAACCGGCAAGGGACAGAGAATACGGGAAAGCGACAATTGATATCCGCGAATATTCCGAACTCCTGAATAACGTCAGAAATAACTCCGTTGTTTGGATGAGTCACGGAGATTTAATTACTTCTATTCCGCATGGATTTGAGATAAACGCTTCAACTTCCGGAACGCCGATTGCCGCGATTTCCAATAAGCTGCGAAAAATATTCGGCGTGCAGTTCCATCCGGAAGTGGTTCATACCGAAGAGGGAAGTAAAATAATTAATAATTTTATTTTTAATATCTGCCGCTGTGTTCCCAATTGGACGCCAGAAAATTTCATCGGCGAATCAATCGCTTCCATAAAGAAAGAGCTTTCCGGCGCCAAAGCTATCTGCGCTTTATCCGGAGGAGTGGATTCTTCCGTTGCCGCCATACTTGTGGATAAAGCGATACGCGAAAATCTATACTGCATCCATGTGGATACGGGAATGATGCGCGAGGACGAAAGTTCGGAAATAATGAAAATGTTCCGCGATAGTTACGATTTAAATTTAACGCATGTGGACGCGTCGGAATTGTTCCTCGGCAGATTAGAGGGAGTAACCGACCCGGAAATTAAAAGAAAAATAATAGGCGCCACATTTATTGAAGTTTTTGAAACCGAGGCGAATAAAATTGACGGAGCGGAATACCTTGTTCAGGGAACGCTTTATCCGGATGTAATTGAATCCGTTCCGGTTAAAGGGCAGTCGGTTACTATTAAAACGCACCACAACGTCGGCGGTTTACCCGAAAAGATGAATTTGAAATTGCTCGAACCTTTCAGAGAATTATTCAAGGACGAAGTAAGAGCAATAGGCAGAGAGTTGGGATTGCCCGCCGAATTTATCCGCCGCCATCCGTTTCCCGGACCCGGCTTGGCGGTTCGGGTTCTCGGAGAAATTACAAAAGAGAGACTAAAAATTTTGAGGGAAGCCGATAAAATATACATCGACGAACTTTTAAACAGCGGCGTTTACGATGAAATTTGGCAGGCGTTTTCCGTGTTATTACCTGTGCAGTCGGTTGGCGTAATGGGCGATTTCCGCACTTACGAGAACGTACTCGCGCTGCGTGCGGTAACTTCCACAGACGGTATGACAGCCGATTGGTACCGTTTTAATTACGACATACTCGAAAGCGTTTCCAATAAAATTATCCGCAACGTCCGCGGGGTAAACCGCGTTGTTTACGATATCAGTTCCAAACCGCCGTCAACCATAGAGTGGGAATGATTTATGACGGGAATACAGGAAAAATTAAAGTTAGCCTCGAAATTTGAAGAAGAGAAAAAATTCCTCCACGCGCTGCAGATTTATCAAAAACTTTACAATTCCAGCGGCGGTAAAAGTATTGCCGTAATTAAACTGGCGCTCCTCTACGAAAAAATGGACCAAAAGGAAAAATCTTTCGATACACTGAGTAAGTTTCTCGAAGTTAATTCTTCTGACCAGAGAGTGCGGAAGTTTTTCATTCAGTTTCTTATCAAGTACGGAAAATACAGCGATGCCGTTGAGGAAGCAAATTTTTTCGATTTGGAAAAAGAACCGATGATTTATATGCTG
Organism: uncultured Melioribacteraceae bacterium; assembly: GCA_964400095.1. Lineage (GTDB taxonomy): Bacteria > Bacteroidota > Ignavibacteria > Ignavibacteriales > Melioribacteraceae > CAYNUJ01. The sequence goes on along the minus strand of CAYNUJ010000044.1, from coordinate 6,568 downwards.
ATTGGATTAGCCAATTATTATTTGGAGGATTATTCGCTCGCGATGCTGAATTTCGAGAGCTATATTGATTCAAAGGAAAACGAATTATTGAGCGAAGCCTATTTTTATATCGGAAGTTGCTACCTTAAAACCGGCAAATACGATAGCGCGATGAAGTTCATCAAAAAGTCCGAAGCAATTTACAGCCTCAATCCCGAACTCCATCTGGTGAAAGGAATGATCTATTTTCACAAAAAAATGCTTTTTCACAGTTTGGACGCTATTCAAAAAGCAGAAGCATTAGACAGCCGAAGCACGATGATTAAAGAATGGAAGAGCAGAATTCTCTACGAACTCGGCGAACTCGATAAAGCAAAAGAATCCTTGAAAGATTTGATAGAAAATTATAAATTGAAGTCGGAAAACTTTTCTTTACTCGGGATAATATACATTAAAACTAAAAATTACTCCGAAGCCGAAAAATGTTTTGCAAAGGCTCTTAAATTGAATCCCGAAGATAAAACGGCGGCTCAAGGATTAGCCGAATGCAAAGAGTTAATTGAAAATAATGGTCTCGAAAATGAAGGTGAAAGAACTTCCTCCGGACGACCGTCCGAGGGAGAAACTGATACTTAGAGGACCGCAAAGTTTAAGCAATGCGGAACTTTTGGCGATTTTATTGAGAACCGGTACCGCGGGAGTTTCGGTAATTAGTCTGGCGCAGAGTCTGATTAATAAATACGGCGCATTTTCCGAATTAGCTCATAAATCCGTCGCGGAGTTTACAAAAACTCACGGCGTGGGAAAGGACAAAGCCGCAACTCTCTGCGCGGCATTCGAATTGAGCAGACGTATTATGCTCGACGACAAGTTTTCGATAGGGAAAAAAATCACTTCACCGGAGGATATTGCCGAAATTTTCATTCCTCTGCTGAAAGATGAAGTAAAGGAGAAATTTATTGTTGTATGTTTAAATTCGGCAAATAAAATTACAAAATACGAAGTAATTTCAATCGGCAATCTGAATTCTTCAATTGTGCATCCGCGGGAAGTATTTAAAGTTGCGATAGATAATTTAGCGGCAAATATTATTCTAATTCACAATCATCCGAGCGGAAATAGCGAGCCGAGCAGTGAAGATATTTCGATAACAAAAAAGTTAGTTGAGACCGGTAAAATAATGGATATCAAAATTTTCGACCATATTATCGTTTCCGGCAATAATTATGTAAGTTTTATTGAAAAAAGATTGATTTAATCTATATTATTAGTGATAAATGGTAAAAAAAATATTATATTTGCTAAGTTTAACCAAAACTAAAAAACCTAATAGGAGGAATTCTATGAATCAAATTAAAAAAATAATTTCGGGAACGATGGCGGTTGCGCTTATCGCCGGAATGTTCAGTTTTACGGGATGCAGCGGCGTCAGCGAAGAGCAAATGGCGCAGTTAGAAGCCTTAAGAGCCGAGGTTAAATCTCTTGATAAGGAAGTTAATTCTTTACAGAGCGAAAAAACCAAACTCGAAAGAGAAATTGCCGAGAAGAACGCTAAACTCGACCAATGCAATAGAACAAAAGCTCAGACTAAAGAAAATCTTCAAAAAATTAACAAATAAAGTTTATTAATCAGGAGGAATATTTATGAAATTACTCAGATACTTAATGGCTATAGCTATGCTGATGGTTATTTCTTCCGCGATATTTGCGCAGGAAAAGGAAATGACCGAAGAGGAATGGCAGGCTGAAATTAACCGTTTAACAGAGAAAAAAGCCGATTTAACCGGACAGTTAAACGCGCTTCAGAGTGAAGTTAACAATCTTAAAAACACAAATGCTGGTCTTCAATCGTACGACGACTGCATGAAAGAACTGAATGAGATGGTAGGCGCGAGCGACGCAGACATTGATAATTTCAGAGCGGAATTAAATAAAGTAAGAGCTGAGATTGCCCGCAAGGTAGCTCCAAAAGCGGATAGACAAGCCGCTTTGGACGCGCTCAAAGCAAATCCTATCAGCGCTCTGCCTGAATTTTTTGACCAAGTTCACAACACTTTACAGGCAATGCTTGACAGCTGGATTGAAAAACCGAAAGAAATTCTTTACACCGTTGTTCGCGGCGATCACTTATGGGGAATTGCCAAAAAGAAAGAACATTACGGAAATCCTTTTGTATGGCCTAAAATTTACAATACGAACAGGGATAAAATCAAAGATCCGAATCTCATTTATCCGAAACAAATATTTAAGCTTCCTAACTTAACCGAGGAAGAAAAAGAGAAATACAACAAAATATTGAACAATTATAAACCGGCTCCCCCACAGCAAAACTAATATTGAGCCTATAATATTTATTAGCCCTTTCGGTTCTCTTAATCGAAGGGGCTTTTTAATTTTACTTTAAAAATGAAAAATAAATCTTTCGGAATAGAAGGCGTTAATCAGCTCGATTTTCTCGGTTACAACGATGTAAATATTAAACCGCTCGAAAACCGGTTTGGGGTAACAATTACCGTCCGCGGCGATAATGTATTTCTCAATGGCGGCGAAAAAGAAGTTGCGGCGGTTGAGAAAATATTAAAAGAAATGATTTATGTATTAAACACTTCGGGCAAATTACTTGCGGACGATGTGGAAACAATTATTGATCTTGAACTGCAGGGCAAACAAATTATTTCCGACGATGATTATAGCAGCATCGTTCTTTACGCAAAAAATGGAGCTATTAAAGCTAAAAACAACATTCAACTGAAGTACCTCGAATCAATGCGAACGAATGATATCTGCTTTTCAATTGGACCGGCGGGCACGGGCAAAACTTATCTTGCAGTCGCGTTTGCGGTTTCAGCCCTTAAAAGAGGAGCGGTTCAGAAAATTGTTCTAGCGAGGCCTGCGGTAGAAGCGGGTGAAAGTTTAGGATTCCTTCCGGGAGATTTTCGCGAAAAAATCGATCCGTATCTGCGCCCTCTGTACGACGCCCTTCAGGATATGCTTCCGCCTGAACAGCTAAGAAGTTTTATAGAAAAGGAAATAATTGAAATTGTTCCTCTCGCTTATATGCGCGGCAGAACGCTTAACAACGCTTATGTTATTTTGGACGAAGCCCAAAACGCCACATCGCTGCAGATGAAAATGTTTTTAACAAGATTAGGACCCAATTCCAAAGCGATAGTAACCGGAGATATTACTCAGATTGATCTTCCGTCGAAAAGCATTAGCGGACTTGTGCAAGTGAAAGAAATTCTTAAAAATGTCGAAGGCGTTGGTTTTATTTATTTTACTAAAGAGGATGTAGTAAGGCATAAATTGATAAAAGACATAATTGCCGCCTACGAAAAATTCGGGAATGGAAGTAAAGAATAAATTCTAGCCCCGCTAATGTTGAAAAAGCTCTCCGCTTACGCGGTAATTACATTTCACGGTTGTAAGGTTTTAATATGGGATTGGTCTGGATGTATGCGAGACTTCAATATAGCCTTGGTATGAATGTATGTGCGACTTTAATATAGACTTAGTATGAATGGATGAAGAAATGAAAATTCTTAACATCCGCAATCATCAATTTTTTCATTCGCGCAACTTGTCCCGATGCTTTTTATCGGAATTCGCGGCTTATAATTGACGAAAATATAAGCGGAAATTTTTATATCCTTATATGTCTTATATGGTTAAAAAAATTCGACTAAAGAATCAGATTTCCTTTTTACTCTCCTCCCAAAATTTGTCCATTTCTTCCAAAGTGGATTTTGTAATTTCTTTTCCGTTTTCCTTTAATTTTTTTTCGATGTAACTAAATCTCTTTATGAATTTATCGTTTGTGCGCCGTAATGCATTTTCGGGATTTACATCAATAAAGCGCGCGTAATTGACCAATGAAAACAGCAGATCCCCGAATTCCTCTTCTATCTTTTCGTGGTTTACGCCGGATTGAACTTCCTTTAATTCGTTTATTTCCTCTTGAATTTTATTCCAAACCGGCTCTTTATCTTTCCAGTCGAAGCCGACTTTTGACGCTTTTTCCTGCATTCGGAAAGCGCGGTAAAGCTGCGGCAGATTTTTAGGAACGCCTTCAAGCACGGATTCGCGCCCTTCTTCCATTTTTATCGTTTCCCAATTCTTCGCTATTTCATCGGCGCCGGATACTTTTGTTTCGCCGAATATATGCGGATGCCGACGGATGAGTTTTTCCGTAATTCCCTCAATTACTTCGTCGATTGTGAAATTTCCGTTTTCATTGGCTATTACCGAATGAAAAACAATGTGCAGCAGTAAATCCCCTAACTCGCCTTTTAAGGCTTCGTAATCCTTATCGTCGATTGTTTCAATTACTTCGTAAGCTTCTTCCAATGTATTGGCTTTCAGTGAATCGTGAGTCTGCTTCTTATCCCATGGGCATTCCATGCGTAACTTGTACATTATTTCCATCAGATATTCGAATTTACTTCCGGGCATATTTCCTCGCTATTTTTTAATTGGCGAAGATACGGAGATAAGCGTAATTATCAAATATTTAAAATACTTTATTTTGCTATTGAAATAATAGCCAGAATAATAGCGGTTATATTTTTTGAAAGTCCAAGATAAGCGCCTAATTCGCCAAGGTCGTATTTTCTACGTTCTTGATATTTTAGCGCCAGTATTCTATAAAGTTCGCTTTTAGATTTAATAATTTGGTAATTTATTAACTCAATTATTTGAGAACGGCGAGCAAAATTATTGGGGATATAAAAAATATTTCTTCCTATATTCTTTCTATCAAAATTTAAAAGATTTGTTCGGTTAACATTATCATTATATAAATTTAAAGGAAGACGTTTCCGCAATAAATAATTATTCCGATATAAGTCCGAATTAAATAACTTTGTTTTGATAGAATCTAAATTACTATTTGTTTTTTTGTCATCTGCCGGATAAGAAACTGTGCTGTCAAATGATTGTGCTTGTAGAGAAGAAGCAGAGATTAAAAAAAAGCAATATAATATTTTGGTTAAAAACATTATTTATTTCGGACACAGAGTAAGTATATTTCTTTTTGCGCTTTCAATTAAAAGTTTCGTTATTCTAATTTCGAAATACTTACAAACAAACATTATTACATCTTCTTTATAATTAATTGCTTAATGAACGGTTAAATAATGAATAACCTAAATATTCTAAATGAGCATTTTTCTTTTAGCAAATAATTTGTCGAATTGTTCCCCTAATTTTATAAATTCTGAAAATATTTCAGTTATAGTTTGTTTACCGAATTGCATAACTGATAAATTTGTGTAAATAATTACCAATAGGAAAAAATCCGTTATATTCTTTTAAAGCGGTTTTGGTTATACAAGAATTCTAATTAATTCCTTTTATCTCCCTCAAAGCATTGGAGATATAACTATCATCAATTTTATTTAATGACTTTCTTTTAAAAAACAGATAAAGAAAAAAGGCAATAATCGAAATAAATTCAATCATTTCATAGACACTAAAATCACTAAGAGGAATAATTATCAGCAATGTAATAATTAATAAAATAATAACGCCAGTCAATACTAAAAAAATAACGTTATTTCCTTTCTTCTTCTGCGTCCAATTAATTAAATCAGCGCTAGTCGGATTCTTTTTTACTAAATACGGAAGATTCTTAAAGAACGCTTTGGAATTCGGAGGTCGGCTAAAAGATTCAAAAAATCCTGTCTGATTTAAATTTGATGTGTTTGCAAAAAGTTCCTCCGGAATAGAGGAGATTTCAACGCCAATTTTATCCAGTTTTTTTAATAATCTTAAGGCTCTTTCTCTTTTAGGTAAAGCCAGCCTTACCGTTAAAAAAAACGTAATTATAAAAATCATTATCGGTAACCAATAGAAGATTGATGAAGAGTTAAAAATAATAAAAGTATCGGTAAAAACTTGACTGAAGAAAAAGAAAGAAATTAGTATTAGCCCTGTTAAGAATTGATTTTCCCAAAATGAATTTATGACAAGAATTATCGATAAAATAATTCCCGCTAAGGAAAATAAAATTGGCATAGAAAAGAAAGACAAATCTGTAGTTGAGGTAGGATTTTTTATAGCCAAACTTGCAAGAGAAACAAGAAGTAGAAAATTAGCAATGAACAGAAGAAGAACAATAATTGAAAGACATCTATAAATAATATGGACTTTATCAATTTTCTTGAAAGTTCGAATTCGCTTGATATCCTCTATTAATTCTTTAATTTCATTAGGAAGATATTCAGCTTCAAGTCTATGGGGTATCTCGTCAACCTTAACGTGATTATCAACCAACTCACATATTTTATTATAAGAACTTTTAAATATTTCAATATTACTATGAATGGATTTTCTCATAGCTCTCTAAAATGTTAAGGTAAAATACATCTTTGTCCACACTATATTTTTTGTACGGTTGTTAAAAATGCCAAATTGAAAATAGTGAAATTATAATTTCATGTCAATAAATTTTCTGAAATTTCAACTTACCGGTTCGGTATTTTGCCGTATCTTATGATAAAACAAATCCGCACAATACGCTCTTGAAAACCATCTGCGCATTAGCGGCTATAAAATATATTTGTCATAATAATTCCAATTCAATAAATTA
>CAYNUJ010000043.1:0-18969 GCA_964400095.1 uncultured Melioribacteraceae bacterium | reverse complement strand
TTGTATTTGTTAAGAGTTTTTATTTCAATATTTTTGTTGACGTAAATAAACCATATTATCATTACGATATAAATGAAAATAGCGCTTTGCCAGATAAATCCGATAATCGGCGATATTAACGGCAATAGAAATAAGATAATAGATGGATACCGTACCGGTGTTCAAAAAGGAGCCGACCTGGTAATTTTCCCCGAGTTAGCTTTATGCGGATACCCTCCTTTAGACCTGATAGAAAAAAAAGAATTCCGGGATGCGTTAAATAAGATGACCGGCGAAATCGCCGCCCTTTCCGGCAGTGTTGGACTTTTATTCGGAACGATAACCGAAGAATTAGACAGCGTAGGCACGGGAGTTTATAATTCCGCCGTTCTCTGTTACGAAGGGAAAATTCAATTTATACAGCATAAAACGCTTCTGCCTAATTACGATGTGTTTGACGAGGTAAGATATTTTGAACCGGCGAAAGAGGTTCATGTACACGAATTTAAGGGAGAACGTCTCGGAATATCTATTTGCGAAGATATTTGGAACGACGCGGATTATTGGAAAAGACGCAGATACCACGTAGATCCGGTTCAGAGATTAGTTGAAAAATTTGCCACAGTGCTGATAAATATTTCCGCAAGTCCGTACGCTTACGGGCGCAGACTTGAACGCTTCGAAATGCTTTCCACTCTTACCCGCGACGATAAACTGCCTTTGGCTTATGTATGCACTGTCGGCGCTCAGACAGATCTAATTTTCGACGGAGCCAGTATGTGCTTCGATAAAAACGGCAGTTTGGTTAAGCTCGGGAAAACTTACCGGGAAGATTTATTCCTATTCGATACGCAGCTTGATAGCGAGCCGGTTAATAATATTGAAGAAGGATTTGAGAGTGAAGTACTGCAAAGTCTTATTCTCGGATTGAAAGATTATGCGAGTAAAATCGGTTTTACTGATGCTTTGGTTGGATTGAGCGGCGGAATTGATTCCGCGCTTGTGACTTATTTAGCCGTAGAAGCTTTCGGCGCGGATAATGTTCACGTTGTATTAATGCCGTCGAAATTTTCAAGCAAGGGAAGCGTTGACGATTCTATTAAACTAATAGATAAATTAGGAATATCTCATAACATTGTCTCTATTCAGCCTGTGTTCGACACTATAACAGAACAATTGAAGCCCGTGTTTGGTAATACACCTGAAAATGTTGCCGAAGAGAATATACAAGCGAGAATTCGCGGTTTATATCTTATGGCTATTTCTAATAAATTTAATTATCTGCTCTGTTCAACGGGTAATAAATCGGAAATGTCAGTCGGTTACGCAACTCTTTACGGGGATATGAACGGAGCTTTGTCGGTAATAGCGGATGTTTATAAGACTCAAGTATATAAACTTGCCGAATATATTAACAGGGAAGGAGAAATTATCCCTCGGGCGATAATAGAGAAAGCCCCCTCCGCCGAACTTCGTCCCGATCAAACCGATCAGGACTCGCTTCCGCCGTATGAGTTTCTCGATAAAGTTTTGATGATGTATCTCGAAGAATATAAAGAATACAATGAAATAGTGGAACGCTTCGGCGAAGCGGAAACAATAAGAAAGATATTGCGAATGGTTGATATGAATGAATTTAAGCGCAAACAGGCGGCGCCCGTTCTGCGCGTTTCCAAAAAAGCTTTCGGCTACGGAAGACGGTATCCCATTGTTCAAAAATGGAGAAGGATTTACTGAGGATTGTGATGAAATTATTAAATGCTTTAACTTTTTACTTTTTACTTTTTACTTTCAATCTGTTCGGCCAGTTCGGCGGTCCCAAAGATTTGCTTAAGGTTCAATCTTTTCTTTCTTTCGATTCAGTATATCCGGCAAGCGAAGTTAAACTGGCTCTGAAAATGAAAGTAAAAGATAGCTGGCATATAAATTCAAGTAAACCGAATGAAGATTATCTCATCGCTTCCGAATTAAAAGTGAATTCTCCTTTTAAACTGAAAAGCGTGAAATTCCCGGAAGCTGAAAATCTTAAATTTGAATTTTCCGACGTTCCCGTATCTGTTTACCAGGGGGAGATAACCGTCGGAGCAATAGTGGTTGTTCCCGATTCTATTAAGCCCGGAGACAATCAGCTAATTGTTACTTTCAGTTATCAGGCTTGCAACGATGTTTCGTGCCTCGCGCCTAATGAATTTGTCGATACGCTGAACATTCATATAGTTGATCATTCACAGACGATTAAAGAAATTAACGGCGAGATTTTTTCCGGTTTGAATTTGAGTTACAGTTCCGCCGAAGTTTCGGAGGAAAGCGGTATAGCGGATACGCTGGCTAACAACGGGCTGTTTTTTAGTTTACTGTTTGTATTTTTAGGCGGACTGGCGCTAAATTTAACTCCCTGCGTTTACCCTTTGATTCCGATTACAATCGGTTATTTCGGAGGGCAAAGCGAAGGCAGCACAAAACGCTTATTTTTATTGGGGGTTCTTTATGTGCTTGGAATTGCTTTAACATATTCTATCGTTGGAGTTGTGACCTCCCTGACCGGATCAATTTTCGGCGTTCTTCTGCAAAATCCCATTGTAACTATATTTATAGTTCTGGTTTTTGTCACGCTGTCGCTGAGTCAATTCGGAGTTTATGAGTTTAAGTTACCCGATTCTTTAGTGATAAAAGCAGGCGGGGCAAAATCCGGCGCTTACGGCGCGTTCTTTATGGGACTTACTATGGGAATTGTAGCCGCGCCCTGCATCGGACCTTTTGTTATAGGACTTGTTACTTACGTTGCCGCGAAAGGCGATCCGCTTTACGGATTCTGGATGTTCTTTTCGCTTGCGGTCGGTTTGGGAACGCCTTATATATTTCTGGCAATATTTTCCGGTAAAATTAAAAGTTTGCCGAAAGCGGGGGATTGGATGGACGGAGTTAAGCATATTTTCGGCTGGCTTCTGCTTGCAGCCGCAATTTACTTTGTCGGACCGCTGATACCGAAGAGCGTTAACGATTATCTTCTCCCGGTATTCACAATTGTCGCTTCGCTTTATCTGTTATTAGTTGACAAGGTGGCGAATAACGTTAAAGGATTTTTTAGATTTAAAGTTATCTTTTCTGTCATTATTTTTTCCGTGGCGGTATGGATGATAATTCCGGGGAATGCCGGAGAGCCGGACTGGGTGAAATATTCCGATGAAAAATTTGAATCCTCTATCTCAGGCGGTCATAAAGCAATACTTGATTTCTATGCCGATTGGTGTATTCCGTGTAAAGAACTCGATAAGATTACTTTTGCAGATGTAAGAGTTATTAATAAATTGAAAGATTTTGACGCGTTTAAAGTAGATTTAACTAAAACAATGTCGGACGAAACGGAAAAAATCAGAAATAAATTTAACATTTTAGGAATGCCTACGATAATACTGTATGGTTCTTCGGGAAAAGAAGTAAAAAGAATTACCGGTTTTATTAATCCCGATGAATTTTTAAAACTGATTAAACAGATAAATTGATTACGGAATATTATTGATAATATAAGACATCTTATATAGTTTTAACTTATATAAATAATTAAATAAATGTACCACAAATTAGTGTAGTGAGAAAAAAAATGGCAAAAGAAAAGGAACTGCAGGAACTAACCGATGTGACTGTTCGGTTCGCCGGAGATTCCGGGGACGGGATGCAGTTGACCGGAACACAGTTCAGCGACACGGCTGCCGTGTTGGGAAACGATTTGGCAACTTTACCTGATTATCCGGCTGAGATTCGCGCCCCCGCCGGTACAATTTACGGCGTGAGCGGATTTCAGCTCCACTTCGGTTCGTCCGATGTTTTTACGCCGGGCGATAGAGCCGATGTTTTGGTGGCGATGAATCCGGCTGCGTTAAAAAAGAATCTACCTGAAATTAAACCCGACGCGATTATCATTATTAATGAGGATGCTTTCGATTCGAAAAATTTCAAGATGGCGGGTTTTGAAGAAGACCCTCGTGTGGACGATACTTTGCACGGTCATAGAATATATAGCGTGAAAATTACGTCAATGACAACCGAAGCTCTGAAGGACAGCGGATTGACGATGAAAGAAATTCAGCGAAGCAAAAATTTGTTTGCGCTTGGAATAATGTATTGGCTCTATAACAGACCGTTAAGTCAAACCGAAGAGTGGTTAGATAAAAAATTTGCCAAAAGACCCGATCTTATTAAAGCGAATAAAAAAGCTTTGAAAGCTGGATATTATTTCGGCGAAACGACGGAATTGTTTACCGCGAGATATAAGGTGAAAGCCGCAAAGCTGGAAGCCGGAACTTACAGGAATATTTCCGGCAACGAAGCTACGGCAATGGGTTTTATAGCAGCGTCTCAGTTGAGCGGATTGCCTCTTTTCCTCGGTTCTTATCCAATCACACCCGCTTCGGATATACTCCACTTTTTGAGTAAATATAAAAACTTCGGCGTTAAAACTTTCCAAGCTGAGGATGAAATTGCCGGTATAAGTTCTGCTATTGGTGCGGCATATGGCGGCGCGCTGGCATTAACTACTACAAGCGGGCCCGGTTTAGCTCTTAAAACTGAAGCTGTCGGTCTGGCGGTAATTACCGAACTTCCTCTTGTTATTGTTAACGTTCAGCGCGGCGGTCCCTCTACGGGATTACCGACAAAAACAGAGCAGGCGGATCTTCTCCAAGCTATTTACGGTCGGCACGGCGAATCTCCGGTTCCGGTAATTGCAGCCTCAACCCCAAGCAATTGTTTCAGTTATGCGGTTGAAGCGGCGAGAATTGCGGTTAAATATATGACTCCGGTTCTTCTGTTAACGGACGGATATATTGCCAACGGAACTGAACCGTGGAAGATTCCTCATGCATCCGAACTGCCGAAAATTGACGTAAAATTTAGAACCGAAGCCGATGGTTTTCAGCCCTATCTGCGCGATGATAATTTATCGCGTCCATGGGTTAAACCCGGAACGCCAGGTTTAGAACACCGCATAGGCGGATTGGAAAAACAAGACATTACCGGCAACGTATCCTACGATGCGGATAATCACGATCACATGGTTCACTTAAGAGCGCAGAAAGTGAAAAATATTCAGAACGATATTCCCGATCTAACCGTAGAAGGCGATTCGGATGCCAAACTTTTAGTATTAGGATGGGGCGGCACTTACGGTTCTATTAAAGAAGCCGTTATGAAAGCCCGCAAAGAAGGACATAAAGTTGCGCAAGCTCATTTGAATTATTTGAATCCCTTCCCCAAAAACTTGGGCGATTTACTGAATAAATATGATAAAATACTCGTACCTGAGATAAATTTGGGACAATTGGCAAAGCTGTTAAGGAGCGAGTTTCTCGTTGACGTAATTCAATACAATGTCGTCCGCGGTTTGCCCCTTAAGTCGTATGATATTAAGAATAAAATAATTGAATTGATCGGAGGCGGAAATGGATCAGAATAAAATAGACGTTCAAGAAGTTAAATATACTGCTAAGGATTTTTCGTCGGACCAGGACGTAAGATGGTGCCCGGGCTGCGGCGATTATTCAATTTTAGCGCAAGTGCAGCGGACATTTCCCGATATCGGCGTTAAAAAAGAAAACATAGCGTGGATTTCGGGAATCGGATGTTCCAGCCGTTTTCCTTATTATATGGGAACATACGGTTTTCACTCGATTCACGGAAGAGCTCCGGCAATTGCCACCGGACTTAAAATAGCGCGTCCGGACCTATCGGTGTGGGTTGCCACCGGCGACGGAGATTTACTTTCGATTGGCGGGAACCATTTTATTCACTCATGCCGAAAAAACATAGATATAAATTTGATTCTTTTTAACAATAGAATTTACGGTTTAACAAAAGGGCAGTATTCGCCAACTTCGGAAAAGGGGAAAATCACGAAAAGTTCTCCTTACGGAAGTATCGATTATCCTTTTAATCCGGTTTCTATGGCTCTCGGCGCCGAGGCTACTTTTGTAGCTCGCTCTATTGACAGAGAACCGAAGCATCTTCAGTCGATTATAAAAGCGGCGGCTTCTCATAAAGGACTTTCGTTTGTGGAGGTTTTCCAGAATTGTAATATCTTTAACGACGGAGCCTTCAAACCTCTTACTGAAAAAGGCGTGAAAGCGGAAAACGTTGTCTTTCTTGAGCATGGGAAACCTTTAATCTTCGGTAAGGAGAAAGACAAAGGCGTTGTATTGGATAATTTCACTCCGCGCGTTGTCAATCTTAAGGAAGATAACTTTAAAGAAGATGACCTTTGGATTCATGATATTTATGATGAGAATCCGATTCGTTCTTTCATTTTAGCTCACATGAACGATCATCCCGGTTTGCCGACCCCCATCGGTATTTTCCGCAGTATTGAAAAACCGAGTCTTGATGAAGAGATAGAAAATCAAATTAATACTATTACCGAGAAGAAAGGCGAAGGCAGCCTTGAAAAACTGCTCTTCTCCGGAAACACTTGGGAAGTGAAGTAATTTCTTGAAGGCGGGTTTATCCCGCCTTTTCTTTTTATAATACATTGAAACAAAGTCTTTTAACACTCCCAAAACGCGCGAAAAATAATTTCGTTTAATCTTTTCAAATTAACCCAGATTTGTCATTGGGAATAATAATTAAAAATGTAAAAGTAAGAAATAGACCTATGGACTCTGTGAGTAATAATGTCTGGCATTAAATCCCGACTTAGAGCGCCTTTGGTTCGGAAGAAAAAGATACGCTAAGAATTCGTCCGAACCATTAGGCGCTCTTAGTCGAATTGTCAATAGAATTTTTTCTATTGACAATTTTGGGATTAAACTTAAAAATACTATTTTTAATGCCTCAATTTTAATTAAAGTAGATATTTGTGCGAAAAAATAAGCTTATTATTTATACCGTTTTATTTTTCATCTCTTCGATTCTTACCGCGCAGAATTCGCAGAAATTTATTCCAAAACAAAATGACGATGATATTTCCAAATATACGAACGTCGGGAATATCGGATTGACAATTACAAATTTCGGAACTTACGGGCACGGCTTCAGTCTCTGGCCAGAACAACCTTCTTGCGAGTTCCCGCTGGGCAGCGGTATTGAGCATATCTTCGACGGCAGTTTGTGGGTAGGCGGATTTATAGCCGACGATTCCCTCGGCGACGGAAGCAGAGGACCATATGTAACAACCGGTTCGGTTGATGCGGCTTCGGTTTCAAACAGAGGCGGAGGCTGGGAATTTACAAATCAACCCGGCGAATTGGTGAAAGAGAGGTCTTCGTTGGTAGATTCGAGATTCTTTTCGCCGAACGCCGTTTCGCATCAGGATTTTGTAATGGATTTTGTCGATACAAATACGGTTCTCAGCAGCGGCGAATTGATTGTGGATCATGTGCCTCTCGGTATTGCCGTTCATCAGGAATCTTATGTTTGGAATTTTACTTTCGCCAACTTTTTTGTAATTATGAATTATTGGATAAAAAATGTTTCAGACCGCTACATTGATAGTGTTTATGTAGGGCTTTGGACGGATACTGTTATCAGAAATACAAATATAACATCGCCTAGAATAGGCGGGGCGTTTTTTAATAAAGGAGGAAACGGATACAACGATTCTCTTCATGTGGGATATGAATTTGACGCTACGGGAGATATCGGATTTACCGACCATTACCTCGGCGTTCAATTTCTCGGAGCTTCGTTTCCTTACGACAGCGTAAATTTTGTAAGCTGGCAGTTCCGCAACACAACTGACCCCAATTTTTTTGCTCCAATTCTCGATGTGCACAGATACACAAAATTGGAAGGATTTTTCGGCGGACGAAACAGATGGAGTTCGGGAATAAATCACGATAATTTGAAAAAACCCAGCAACCGATCGATTATGGTTTCCGCCGGACCGTTTAAAGCAATTGCGCCCGGAGATTCTCTCAATGTTACTTTTGCCATTGTCGCGGCTAATAAATTCGGGAACGATCCCGCGGCTAACGATACCGAAATTCAGAAAAAGAATTTGTATTCAAGTGCGGCATGGGCATTGAGGGCGTACAACGGAGAAGATAAAAACGGAAACGGCGTTTTAGACCCCGGCGAAGACCAGGACGGCGACGGTATAATTACGCGCTACATACTTCCCGCGCCCCCGAAAAATCCCGTGGTTAAAGTCATTCCCGAAAATCAGAAAGTTTCTATATATTGGAATAAGCGCTCCGAGTTTTCGGTTGACCCCATTTCGGGTAAAAAAGATTTCGAGGGATACAGAATTTACAGAACCAACGCCGGATTCGATTTGACTGAATCGCAGGATTTACAGGCGGCGATGGTTAAAATTGCTGAATTCGACAGCGTTAACAGTATTGGATTCAATTCCGGTTTTGATTTTATAAAATTAAGCGCTCCGAAAACATTTTCCGGCGATACTACTAAATATTATTACAAATTCGAAACCAGCGGACTTCTGAACGGCTGGGAATATGTCTATTCGGTTACCGCATTTGATAAAGGAGACCCGGAAAATAATTTGAGCAGCCTCGAATCGAGCAAACTAGCCAATGCTGAAAAAGTATTGCCGGGAACTCTTCCAACTTCCGACCCCGACGCAAAGATAGGAGTTTATCCAAATCCTTATTATGGAAGCGCGTATTGGGACGGAACTTCAGAGAGATTACGCAAAATTTATTTTTTCAATCTTCCGCTGAATTGCGAAATTGTAATTTATACCTTAAGCGGCGATATAGTTAAAAAGATTACTCACACGGCAAGCAGCAACGGTTCGGAATTAAGATGGTTCCAAACATTTTCGAAAGACGGAACGCAGAAGATGACCGGCGGGGAAGAAGCTTGGGATTTGATAACCGACGGTGATCAAGCGCTCGCTACCGGAATGTACTTATTTACGGTGAAAGATAAAGCAACAGGTTTTATTAAAACAGGAAAATTCTTAATCATTAAATAAAGGATGAAGTTATGAGACGAATATTATTTATATTAATCATTTTCTCCTTCACTCAAGTTTTTGCGCAAAATTATCAGGAATTGTCCGTTAGGGACATTCAATTTATTTCAACGGATTCGCTAAATACAGATCCGTTCGATTATCCGTCCGTTTTTAACGGCGATACGGTTGTAATTACCGGCGTTGTAATGAATGCTCCTTTCAGGTACGACGATCCGACAATTGCAACTCTTCACGTTGGCGGTGCGGGATTTTTCATCAGGGATACTTCCGGCGCGGAATTTTCCGGTATTATAGTTAGGCAAAATAGTATTACTTCAACATCGTTCAGCGCGGTGGATACTGCCATGGTTGTCCGGGTTACCGGCGTGGTGAGCGAGTATTTTACTACCACTCAATTTAATCTGATAAAATTTGACCCTGAAGATGTAGTCGATTTTAAATCGAAAAGACCCGACCCCATTAAATTATCTATTTCAGATTTTGTTAAACCGGACGGCGCTCCGAATTATGTTATGGAAAAATACGAAGGAATGTACGTTGAAATCAGCAACGTTACCGTTACCGACGAAATATCAATCGGGTCGGGCAGTTTCGGAATTTTTGACGAAAACAATTTGCGGATGATGGTTGGCAATCAATCGGATTATATCCGCAATTCTATTCCAACTCCGCTCGCCGGAACAAGAATCGAATATATAAGAGGATTTATCGAAACCCGTACAAATATTGCTCCCGAGTGGTTTATGATTGATCCGGTTTACGCCAATGATATTAAATACGGCAGCGTGCTTCCGCCGAGAATTTCAAATGTCGAAAGAGACGTCGCCATTGTCGCGCCCAATCAATCTACAAACATTACGGCTAAGGTGGCTGATTCCGACGGCAGCATTAAGGAAGCGTGGCTTATTTACAGAGTTAATTTCGGCGCGCCCGATTCGGTGGCAATGAATCCGGTTTCAACCGGCGATTCGATTTATACCGCCGCTATTCCCGCTCTCTCGGATACCGGTTTTATAGATTATTATATAAGAGCCGTTGACGATATGGATTTAAATACTACAAATCCAAGCAACCTCGCATCCAACAGATATTTTTTCCCGGTTATCGATCACGATCCTACAATTCAGGATGTGCAGTACAGTCCTTTCGGTTCCGGTTTCAGCGGATTTCATAATTTTAATATTTCTTTAAGAGGAATAGTTACCGCCGATACATCCGATTTGGGAAATTTGGTTTACATTCAGAACGGAACCGGACCTTGGAGCGGGATACAAATATTCGGAACCGAACCTTTGAAATTGAAAAAAGGCGACGACGTTACGATTACGGGGTATATAAACGAAATGTTCGGTATAACTCGTTTGGAAGGTATTGACGATCCTGCGCAGATAGTAATTAACGCTACCGGCGCGGACGTTCCGGCTCCGACGGTTTTATCAACTGATGTAATTGATCTTTCCAATTCGGGTGAATTACCGGCGGAAGCATACGAAAGTGTTTTAGTTGAATATGATAATGTTAATGTTACGGACGATAACGCGGACGGTGAGACCGGTCCCGACCAGGGCAGCGGCGGAAATAGAAATTTCGGCGAAATGCTTGTTGCGGACGGATCCAATATTGAAGCGCGGGTTGAAACTCAGGACGGAAACCATCCTTATAATAATTTTTGGGACCCGGCTCAGGAAAACGATCCTTTCAGAATTAAAACCGGCGACCACTTCGACGCTCTTGTCGGAATCCTTTATTATTCTTTTGGAAATTTCAAATTGATTCCGAGAAATATAAATGATTTTATAGGCTTTACGGAAGTTAAACAAATATCCGAGGTTTTACCCGAAAAATACGAGTTGTCGCAAAATTATCCGAATCCGTTTAATCCGACGACGATTATCCGCTATTCTTTACCTGCGGCGGGTTATGTAACGTTGAAAGTTTATGACGCGCTTGGCAGAGAAATTACTACTCTAATCAATGATTATCAGAATGTCGGTTCTTACCGGGTTAATTTCAACGCCGCGAGTTTGGCTTCGGGACTCTATTTTTACAGAATCACAAGCGGAAATTTCACGTCGGTTAAGAAGATGGCGCTCATAAAATAAAAATTAAGGGGAATGGAAATTTCCATTCCCCGCCTAATTAATTTTGATTATAAAAAGAAAATATAAAATATTGTTGCTTTCGGCTTTTCTATTTGCAGCCATGTTCGGTTCGGGTTGTAACGAAGCGATTACAGACAATCCGGTTGCCAACAGACCGCCGGAAACATCGCTATTCCTTTTCCCGGACAGTTCCATAACGAAGCAGAAAAGCAGATTGAAAGTTCACTGGTGGGGAGACGATCCCGACGGTATTGTAATCGGTTTCTATTTTAAATGGGGCGGAATTGATTCCGTTTGGCATTTTACCGCGAGTAATGATTCCATTTTTTCGCTGCCAATCGGTTCAAACGACACGACGTATAATTTTATGATTTCCGCGGTCGATAATAATGGAAACGCGAAATACGACGAATCGGTTGAAAGCGGCGGGATTAATTTCGGCGCCGAACCGTTTGAGGATAAAAATAACAACGGAATTTACGACAGCGGCGAACCTTTTACCGATATCGGAGCGGTTGACCCGACCCCCGCGGAGTTAAAGTTCCCGATTAAAAATACCGCTCCGGAAGTTTCATGGACTAAAGAATCGGTTCTTCCGAGCGTTTCTTATCCTGTTATGACTTTCGGCTGGAACGCCGAAGACCTCGACGGAAACTCGACGATAGTGAATATTAACGTCGCGCTGAACGATACCGCTTCCGGAGTAGTAAGTCTCGACGGTTCAGTCCGGCTGGTCACTTTAATTGCTTCCGGGATCAGCGGCGACTCCGCCGAAATGAAAATTTTAATAGACGGCTCGGAGAATAAAGTAAACGCCGAAAATCTGAAAAATCTAAAATTGGACGCTGCAAACAAATTTTTTGTTCAAGCTGTGGATATTTCCGGGGCTAAGTCTAAATTTATTCAACTTCCCGATTCAGGGTCAACTTGGTTTGTTCAAAAACCGAAGAGCGAATTGCTGGTTATAGATGATTATCCGGGCAATACCGGCGCGGCGTTTTACGAGGATCAATTTAATTCTCTTCGCGGAGGAGTTCTTAATTCTAAAATAAATACTTACGATATTGAGAACGAAAAATTGCCTTACGAGTTCCTGACTTTTCTTGAAACAGTAAAACTATTCGATTATGTACTCTGGTATTCGAGTACAAATCCGAGAATTGATTTGGCAAATCTTATTGCTCAGAAATATATTCAAGGCGGCGGACATATAGCGTTTTCAATGACGTTTGAAGATTCGTCGGCTAATTTTCCTTTCGATCTGGGAACGCTGCAGAATTTCCTGCCGATTGATTCATTGGGTCAGAAAAATCCGGTGCCGTTTTTGCTGAGCGGAGCGAATCTTTTAAAGAGCGATCAGAATTCCGATTACCCTCAATTGAAAACTTCCGGCACAACGGGATACATTAGAACATTTTTTCCTAATTCTATTACTTCCCATACTATTTACGATATTTCCAGTTCCCAATTATCGGGGCATATTGCGCTGATGAATAATACGAATAATCTGTTTTTTATAGGTATGCCGCTCCATATGTGCGACGGTATTGAGGGAAATGTGAAGATTTTCCTCGAGAAACTATTTTTCGACGTATTCGGGATGCAGCCATGAAAAAGTTTGTCATAGTTGCGCTGCTGATGATTCCTGTGTTTGTATTCGGACAGACAAGCGGAAAATTAACCGGAACGATTACCGACAGTAAATCCGGAGACCCTCTGCCGGGCGTAAATATTTTATTAAAAGGCACATACTACGGCGCGTCAACCGATTTTAACGGAGAGTATTCGGTTAACGGTATAACTCCAGGCAATTATACCGTGCAGGTTTCCCTCATTGGTTTTAAAACGGTGGAATATACGGGCATTCAAATTGAAGCCAACAAAATATTGAGAATTGACGTGAAAATGGAGGAGACCGTTTTAACTCTTGATCAGGACGTTGTTGTAGTAGGCGAAAAACCGTTAGTTGACGTTGAAGAGACGCAGTCCATTCGTACGATTTCGAGAAAAGATATTGAAATTGCGACGGTGGAAAATATTAAAGACGTTGTTTCCCAGCAGGCGGGAGTTGTGCAGAGCGATAACGAAATTCATATAAGAGGCGGTAGAACTTATGAGAACGCATTTCTTTTGGACGGCGTTTCCGTTCAGGATCCGCTGGCGGGAACCGGATTCGGACTGCAGTTAAGTTCGAACGCGATTGAGGAAGTGGAAGTAATTACAGGCGGTTTTAACGCGGAATACGGACAGGCTACTTCGGGAATTGTAAACGTCCGCACTCGAGAGGGAGCGGAAAGCTTCAGCGGGGCGTTATCTTACCGGCGGGATAATTTCGGCAATAAAGATTCGCGCCATATTTTTAATACTGATATTGTCGAAGCTAATTTGAGCGGTCCGGAACCGTTTACAAAATATGTGCTTCCCGCTCTCGGAATTAAACTTCCAGGCGAATTGACGTTCTTCGGCAGTTTCTATATGGGTATTAGCGACGGAATAACGCAAGGCTATTATAAGCCAACCGCTAAGCAGTTGTTCTCATCCACTTTTTACGGAACCCGTTTCGCTCCCCGCGCAGAAAATAATTGGTTCTGGATGGGAAAAATGACTTATAAAATTACTCCCACCATGAAATTGGTTTACTCCTTTAACCAATCGATAAATATCAACCAGGACTCTCAAACCCTGCAATCGAATTTGGAATACGTTGAACCGAATCCCGGTTATCAATATTCTTATCAAAAAATACTCGACAACGCCAATACGTTTACGCACAATAATAAGTATTCATCAATTAGCTGGACTCATACAATTAATTCAAAAACATTCTACGAATTAAAGCTGAATCATTTTTTCTCTAATTTACGCGCGGACGCGAACGGGAAACTTTGGAACTCTTACTTGGAACCGAAGGATATTGTAACGTTTCCGATTGAATATTATAATCTTGACAGGGATACAACCGGAGTAATTCCCGGCGACGGTTTCTGGGATGTGGGAAATCCGTTCACCTGGCGTGACCATTTCATCGACGAGTATTCTGTGAAGGGAGATATTACTAGTTTCTTCGACGAGAAAAATAAATTTAAAGCCGGATTTTATCTTATTTTTCAGGAGATGCAGGTAATTGACGTTTACAAACCTTGGATTGGAAGCATGGGTTTGAATAACGATATTTATCAAGTTTATCCGGCGAACGGTTCTTTTTACGCGCAGGATAACGTCAATTTTGAAGGTATGATACTCAATTTCGGTCTGAGGCTGGATTACTGGTTCCCGGGCAAATTTGTTGACGACGCCGTTAAAAATCCGGAAGTGGTCACAATACCCGATGAAGTCCGTAAACAATATCAGGAAGATACATTCGGGTGGTTTGGCGGAAGAAGATGGAAAGCGAGATTAAGTCCTAGATTGGGAATATCGCACCCGGTAACGAATAATCAGATATTATTCTTTTCCTACGGACATTTTTCCAAATGGCCGCGCCCTCAATTTGTTTACGCTAAATTAAGCCCCTCCAACGCTAAATCGTCGTTCCAGAGATTCGGCAATCCGAATTTGGATCCGGAGACTACCGTCGCTTACGAACTCGGACTCAAAACTCAATTTACTCAGAATGATGTGTTGACAATTACGGCTTATTACAAAGATATTTTTGATTACATAAGAACGAGGACGGCACAGGTTCGTTCCGCCCGTTTTGCCACTCAAACATTTATTACTTACGCTAATTTGGATTACGCGCGTTCCCGCGGACTGGAATTGGAATATAAGAAAAGAATCGGCAGATGGTTTAACGGAATGCTTTCAGCATCGTACGCTATTGTTACAGGCAAAAGTTCTTCCGCCGACGAGGGAGTTCTGATTCTGAAAAACGATTTAACCGAATCCATTAAAGAACAATTTGTTCAATGGGACAGACCACTGACCGTGAGCGCGAGTTTCAATTTTTATATTGAAAAAGATAAACCTCTTTGGGGATTCGGCGGGGGAATTTTGGACGATATTAATTTTTATACCAGATTGTTTTTTGAATCGGGCAAGCGTTACACTCCTTCCGTATTTACCGGAAGTTTTACCGAAGACGGAAAACCGGAATACGTAACGGACAGAACCAATCGTTACGGGGGAGTGGGCGATAACTGGTTTTGGATTGACGTCAATATTGAAAAATATTTCACGTTAAGCGGATTGAAATTTTCGTTTAAAGTTGAAATCAATAATATACTCGACACTAAAAACGCCACTATTATTAATCCGGCTACCGGCAGCGCGTATGAATACGGAGACCCGACTCCTTTGGGATGGAACGATCCGCTTTATCCCGATTTGCAGGCTCCGCTCACGCCGTATCCTTATAACCCGGCGAGATATTTAACGAGGAGAAATATAAAGTTTGGATTAAGTATGAGATTTTAAAATTATAGTATGAAAAGTAACTTCAAAAAAATATCGTTTCTATCTGTTTTCTGCATATTATTTGCAAGCGGAGTCAGTTTCGGACAGTTGTCTCCCACACTTGGCGGGCAGCGGGCGGGAATATCGACCGCTCAGTTTCTTAAAATTGGCGTCGGCGGCAGAGCTTCGGCAATGGGAGACGCTTTTGTTGCGGTAGCTAACGACGCCGGAGCGTTGTATTGGAACCCCGCGGGAGTTGTTCTGGCAAAGCAGGACGAAGTTATTTTTTCGCATAACGAATGGGTAGTGGATATTTCGCACGAATTTATCGGCGGTATTTATCATTTATCCGAAAACGACGCCGTGGGGTTATCTTTCACCGCGCTTCACATGCAGGATATGCCGGTAACAACCGAAGTTATGCCTTTCGGCAACGGACAGTATTTTTCTTTCGGAGATGTCGCCGCGGCAATAACTTATTCACGCAAAATGACGAGTCAGTTTAGCTTCGGCGCTACTATTCGCTATATTGAGGAAACGCTCGATAAATTAAAAATGCGCGGCGTGATGATTGATTTGGGAACTTATTACTGGACAGGATTAGGCTCAACCCGTTTTGCTGTAGCGATAACGAATTTTGGAAATCAATTGGCTCCCGACGGGAAAGTCGTTTTATTCGGCAGAAGGGAAACTACATCTTGGCAGACATTTTCTCCGCCAACGATATTCCGGATTGGTTTCGCGTTTGAGCCGTATGAAACTGAACAAAATAGAATCACAATGTCCGTCCAGTTGAATCACCCGAACGATAACAGCGAAAACGTTTCCACCGGATTTGAATATTCGTGGAGAAATATTTTACAGCTTCGCGGCGGGTACAAATTTAATGTGGAAGAACAGAATTATTCATTCGGAGCGGGAGTTCGTATGCCTCTCAAAATTGCCGACGTTAACGTAAATTACGCCTTTTCTAATTTCACAAGATTAGGATCGGCGCACAGATTTTCTATTATTTTAGGATTTTAACCGAATGAAAAAACTTTATTCAATACTGTTTGTCATGTTTCTCATTTCCGTTTACGGCTGCGGAGATAAGTTTCCTATTCCCAATGTGCCCGGGAATGACGCCGGTAATATAAGCGATACGGTTTACATCAGGCAGAATCCGGATTGGACAGGTTTCAATAAACCTGAAGATTTAATAGTTGGACGGGAACCGTTTGTTTATGTGGCGGATACGAGAAACGACAGAATCGTAATGCTGAATGTAGCCGGGCAGCCGTTAGGTTCAAAGTCCGTAACGCATCCTGTGGCTTTAGCTCAGGATTATAAATTAAATTTGATAGTGTGCGCTCGATTCGATACTACTATCAGCGGATCTCTAATATCTTTCAGCGCGGTTTATAAAATCGATTTGGTTTCCGCGGGTCATATCATTTCCGCCGCGTCTATCAAACGTCTGCTTCCGCAAGACCCGTCCGTGGATCCGTTTGCTTTCAGCAGACCCGACCGCGAATATACAGGCGTAACAGTTTTCTCGGATAATTCGTTTTATATTTCGAGAAAAGGTCCGTCGAATTCTAATCCCATTGACAGGGATAACGCGATTTTAGTAATACGAAACGAAAAATCTCCGTTTACCGGAAAGGACACACTGTTCATCAGCAAAGTGCCTCTGCTTGCCGCGGAAGGAACCGGCTTGATGTCGGCTAATCAAATAAGTTCGCTTAGAACATTGGGTAGAAATAATAAAGATTTTATACTAACGTTGATCGGCGAGAATAGTTTTAAAGTTCAATGGCTCCGTTTTGTAAATACGCAGGAATTTTCCGGTTATCAAAGTCAGCTTCAGCCTTTTGAATCCGATTTGATGAGCGTTGACAGATTCGGACAGCCGGAAGGAACCACGCTCGATAACAAGAATAATATTTATGTAGCCGACGCCGAGAAGGACAGTATATTTAAATTTAATTCTTTCGGAGACGAATTGGAATCTTTCGGAGGAGCGGATGTGTTTAATAGTCCGCACGCAGTTGCGTTTTACGATAGGACTATTTATGTCGCGGATACGGAGAACAGCAGAATTGTGAGATTTATTTTATCAACTGAAATAGACTAAGGAAAATTTATGAGAAAGTTAATTGTGATATTTTTATTTGCGGCAAGTTTTATTATTGCTCAAACCGTTACTCCGATAATTGATCTTCATCAAAATGATTCGAATGGAAGTCCGGTTTTACTGGACCAGACGGTAACAGTAGTCGGGATAGTAACGATAGCAAACCAATTCGGCAATAACGGTCCCGGCGCAATTCAGGACAATAGCGGCGGAGTTGCCGTTTACGGAAGCGGTTTCGCGAATGCCGTAAAAATCGGGGATTCGGTAAAAGTTACCGCGCTTGTCACTCTTTATAACGGATTGGTGGAATTGAGTTTCGGGTCGGCTTCGCAATTGACTATTTTCAGTTCCGGTAATTCGGTAGAGCCGAAAATTGCCACACTCGCGCAGTTAGCCTCTCAGAATTGGAGCGGCATTGAGGAAGACGAAGGTAGATTAGTAAGAGTAAACAGCGTTACAATAGATGGCGCCGGATTTTTTGAAAGCGGCAGCAGTGGGAAGAATTATAATATCGCCGATTCAACCGGAGCGCTTACAATGAGAATTGACGAAAGTGTAAATATCGTCGGAACCGCAATACCTTCGAAGGCTGTAGATATTATCGGTTACCTCGGTCAATACGACCGCGACGCGCCTTACAGTGCGGGATATCAGCTTATGCCGAGAATGATAGAAGATATTTTAACCGATCCCGTTCCTTCAATACTTTCTCCGGTAGTCGCTTCGAACGTTACGACAAATTCTTTCGTTGTTTATTTCAACACTCTTTATAACGGGAACAGCGAAGTAAAATACGGCAAAACTCAAAATCTTGAACTCGGCGATATTGTAGTTGACGGAGACACAACCGCTCATGTTGTTGCAATTGACGGTTTAGACGAACTGACCACTTACTATTTCCAAGCCTTATCCACAAATCAATTGGGAACGAGCGAGAGTGAAATTTATTCGGTCACTACAGCAAGTTCGAATCCGGAAACCGGCGCGATTAACGTTTATTTCAATTTTTCGGTTGACCGGAATGTGGCTATTCCGGGCAACGAGGCTGCCGGGAATGTGGACTTTACCGCTAAACTAATGCAGAGAATCAATCAATCCACTTATTCAATTGATTTGGCTTTGTACAGTTTTTTTGGAATTAACGATATAACCAATTCCTTAATTGCGGCTCATCAGCGGGGCGTTAAGGTTCGTTTGGTTTACGATAATAGAAATATTCAAAGCTCAATTTCCAGCCTAATTAATGCCGGAATTAAAATGAGTCAGCGTCCGGCGATGGACGGAATTATGCATAATAAATTCGCGATATTCGACGAAAGGGACAGCGACCCGGTAAACGATTGGGTTTGGACAGGTTCGTGGAATTGGACATCGACCGAATTGAATTGGCGGAATAATGTGCTTGAAATTAATGATCCTTCGCTTGCGATGGCTTATACTAA